>JBAUGM010000309.1:0-22030 GCA_049679725.1 Tepidisphaeraceae bacterium | reverse complement strand
GCGGAAGGCTTCGAACGGGTCGCCGCCACCGCCAGGCGCGCCGCCCGCGCCGACGCCGGCGTGGCCGAACTGGTCGTAGTTGCGCCGCTGCGTTTCATCCGACAGGACGTCGTACGCCTCCTGCGCTTCCTTGAACCGCTCCTCCGCTTCCTTATTGTTCTTGTTGACGTCGGGGTGGAACTTGCGGACGAGCTTGCGGTGCGCCCGCTTGATCTCATCCGCGGATGCGCCGCGCTGGACGCCTAGAATCTCGTAGTAATCTCGCTTCTTGGCCATGGTGTTCGTGGTGATTGTAGCAGGGCGGCGCAGGAGCAGGAACGGTAGGGGCGAACCTCGTGTTCGCCCGCCCTTGGTCGTATGAACGCGGACGAAGACAAGCTTCGTCCCTACGAAGTTAGAAGGTGGAGCGATGAGCGGCCAAGCGTGTTCGATGCCTTCGAGGGGCCAGGGTTCCGATGCCGCGGCGATCGAGCGGATGCTGGCTGCCCGACGAATCGCGATCGTCGGACTCAGTGACGATCCGAGCCGGCCGAGCTACGAGATCGCGGCGTACCTCCGCGCCGCGGGGTACGCGATCATTCCGGTGAATCCGACTCATGCGACGGTGATGGGGATGCCGAGCTACGCGTCGCTGAAAGACGTGCCGGGCGAGATCGACGTGGTGAACGTCTTCCGCCGACCGGAGTTCTGCACCGACGTCACCCGCGACGCGATCGCGGCCGGCGCGAAGGGGGTGTGGCTTCAGAGTGGCATTCGAAACGAAGAAGCCCGCAGCCTCGCGGCGTCGGCGGGGATCGATTTCGTTCAGGACCGGTGCATCATGGTCGAGCACCGAGGAATAAGGATGAAGGCGGAAGGATGAAGGATGAACTCGCGGACGACTTCACGTCATCCTTCATCCTTCCGACTTCATCCTTCGTTTCACCCGTCGCTTCGCCCAGGCTACGGTGAACAGGCCGACGAGGCCGGAGTACAGCGCGGCGGGAAGCGGGATCGCGATCGGGCCTTCGAGGACGACGGCGCGGTACAGGCCATCGACCACAGTCGAGCGAATGTTGCCGCTGGTTTCGTGCGCCACCGGACTCAGCGCGTCGGCGACGACGAAACCGGTTTCATCATAAATCGTCGCGTTCGTGCGGACGAAGAACGAGATCGCGTCGCCTTCATGGAGCAGGCCGTCGGGGTTGTCGAAGGACGCGTCGACGACGTTGTCGCTCCGCCCGATGCGCGACGGTTTTCCGGCGGCGGCATCGTCGATCAGGTAGTTCACGTCGGTTTGCACCCACTCGCCGAACGAGAACGCGCTGAAGCGGTACAACTCGCCCGTCCCCTCGCTGCTGGGCGTGTTGGTGATCAGGTAGTGGAACGTGATCGAGCACTTCTCGGCCTCCATGATCATGCGCTGCTCGATCGTGCCGGCCAGAAGTGTCTGGCCGGTGACGAAGTCTTCGATGACGAACGGGGCGTGCTTTTCGCCGAGCAACTGGCCGACGAGCGCCTGCGTGTCGGAGAGGTCACCCTCGAGCACGACGTCGGTCGCGCCGATCGGGACGTGGCCGGCGAAGGCCATCGTGGTCGAGAGCAGGCTGGTTGCGGCCGCGGAGGTCGTGAAGACAAATGTCGAGCGGGCGGCGGGCGTGGATCGCATGGAACTCCTTCTGCGAGCGCGCGTACGTCGGATCGCGAAGAACGGCTCGGCCGGGGTTACATCGACCGTCCCAGAACGTACGCATGAACGCTTTGCGAAGGCACATCGAACTGCCCGCAGGTCCGATAGGAAGCGCGACGCCATCCGCCCGCTCACGACGATGACCGACGCCCACGAGCGAACGCCGAATTAGGCGCGCGTGCGCCTCGTCCGCTAGAATCCGCCGCTCTATGGAATCCCCTCAAGCAATCGCAGCCCCCACGGCCGCAGGTCCGGCGGGCGCCACGGCGCGCCTCTCGGTCATGATGTTCCTCCAGTTCTTCATCTGGGGCGCCTGGTACGTCACCACCAGCACGTTCATGACCGAGGCCGGCATGGCGACGAAGATCGGCATCGCCTACACGCTCTGCCCGCTGGCGGCGCTGATCTCGCCGTTCTTCCTGGGCATGGTGGCCGACCGGTTCTTCGCGTCCGAGCGCGTGCTGGGCGTGCTGCACATCCTGGGCGGGGTCGCGATGTTCTTCGTGCCCTCGGCGGCGCAGGTGGGGGCGACGCCGTTCCTCCTGATCATCCTCGCCCACGCGCTGTTCTACATGCCGACGCTGGGGCTGACCAACACGATCGCCTTCGCGAACATGACCAACCCGGAGAAGCAGTTCCCGCTCGTGCGCGTGTTCGGCACGCTCGGCTGGATCGTCGCCGGGATGCTCATCAGCTTCATGGGCGTGGACAAGACGGCGACGCCGTACACGCTGGCGGGTGGGGCGGCGGTGGCGCTGGGGTTGTTCAGCTTCATGCTCCCGCACACGCCCCCGCCGGCCAAGGGCAAGCAGGCGACGATCGGCGAGGTGCTCGGCGTCGGCGCGCTGTCGCTGTTCCGCAGCCCGTCGTTCGTCGTGTTCGCGCTGGCGTCGTTCCTCATCTGCATTCCGCTCGCCGCGTACTACGCCTACGCCGGCCGGCTCGTGGCCGACCTGGGCAAGCCCGTCGGCGGGACGATGAGCATCGGGCAGTGGGCCGAGGTCGTGTTCATGCTCCTCATGCCGCTGTTCTTCGCGCGGCTGGGGGTGAAGTGGATGCTGGCCGTGGGCATGCTCGCCTGGGTGGCGCGGTACGCGCTGTTCGCCGTCGGGGCGCCGAGCTCCGTCTACTGGATGATCGTGCTCGGCATCGCGCTGCACGGGCTGTGCTACGACTTCTTCTTCGTCACGGGGTTCATCTACACGGACAAGAAGGCGCCGAAGGAGATCCGCGGGCAGGCGCAGGGGCTGCTGGTGCTCATCACGCAGGGGCTGGGGTTGGGCCTGGGCGCGTTCCTCACCGGCGAGATGTTCAACCGCATCGTCGGCGGCGCGACGGGGGCCGCGGCGCTGTCGGCCTATCCGAAGTTCTGGTGGATCTGCGCCGGGTTGGCGCTGATCGTGCTGATCGCGTTCGTCGCCCTGTTCCGCGACGACTCGAACGACGCCCCGGCCGAGCCGCGGGGGTTTGAGGTGGGGTCGTCGGAATCGGAGAGCGGGACGGCCCACTCGTAGCGCTCGTTTCGGGAGAATGCCCCGGGCGGGAATCGAACCCGCACGCCCTTTCGGGCATCGGATTTTAAGTCCGAAGCGTCTGCCGTTCCGCCACCGGGGCCGCGGGAGGGGCGATGGATTCTCGCGCGAGGATCACGACGCGTCAAATCGCAGACGGGATCAGTCGAGGTACGCCAGCAGCTCGCCGCCGACGTGGTGGCGGCCGTCGGGGAGGGGCTCGCAGCGGCGCACCGTGTAGGCCAGAGTGACGAGCCCCTCGGCGCCCAGGCGGGGCATCGTCGTGCGGAATCGCGTGCCCGTGGCGAGCGCGCTGCTCATCTCGATCGCGACGCCCTCGGCGGACATGTCGAGCACCTGGGCGTCGAACGCCTGGCGGCCCGTCGTGAGTTCGGCGTTGATGACGATGGACCGGCCGAGGTCAAGCCGCGGGCGGCGCCGACGGTCGTCGAGGCGGCGGCTGCGCATCGCCTCCAGCCCTACGAGTTCCGCCAACAGCTTCGCCGGCAAAGGCGGCCGCTTCGGCGCGGGCGGCGGCGCGGCGACGGGTTCCGGCTTGCGCCGGCGGACGACATTGAGCAACTTCATCACCACAGCTATTCATCAACATCGGTCAACGCACGCCGCGACGTGAGCGCGCCGCGGCTTCAACGGAATCCGGAATGGCGCCATCTACGTCACAGGGCCTACAGACGGCGCAGACCCACCCGCCGAGTTGATTCGGGCCAGCACGTCGTCGATCAGCCGGCCGTTTCGGGCGATCGCGCGATACTCGATCACGGCAACGAGGAGATTGACCGCGACGGCCACCCACGCGGCCGCGTGGTGCCACGCCGGCGACGTTCCGTAGCTCGCGCGTGCCGCGCCGAGCAGCGCCGCCACAAAGACGACCCCCATCGCCAGCAACGCGGCCGGGAAGGCCTGAAGCTTGAACGAGCGCGTCGGCGCCGCGAGCGACGGGTCGAGGTTCTTCACCGTCACCGCGTGCCGCACCCACTTGGCCGTCGCGATGAAGTAGGTGAAGACGACGCAGTGAACGGCGACGCACGTGATCGTCGCGACGACGCCCGCCAGCGCGTGCCACTGCGTCACCTCCGACCCGCCGTACGCGTAGCCGAGCGCGGCGGTGAGCAGCAGGCACAAGAGGTTGAAGGCGGTTAGCGCCAGAAAGAGCGATAGCATCGCGAATCAGTTCTTGGCCCCTATCAGCCACAACTCGGCAAGTTTCAGATCCATGGGCGTAGTGATCTTTAGATTCTGCTCGTCGCCGGGCACGAGCCAAACCGCCTGACCCGCGAGTTCCAGCAGTTGCACGTCATCGGTGACTTGGTCGAGCGGGATCGGGCAGCGCTCAAAGGCGTCGAGCAGCGTGGCGCGGCGCATGACCTGTGGCGTCTGCATCGCCCAGAGTTGGTCGCGCGGGACGGTCCGCTCGACGCGCGCCGGCAGCGGGCCGGTGGCCTGCTTGATCGTCAGCGCCACCGGCATCGCCGGCACGGCCGCGCCGTGCTCCAGCGCGGCGGCTAGAGTGCGGTCAATCAGTCCCTGCGACACGAGCGGCCGCGCCGCGTCGTGGATGGCAACCCATTCGATCTCGAGCGGAACCGCGCGGAGGGCATTCAGAACGCTATGCGCCCGCGTCGGGCCGCCTTCGCACTGGATCACCTTTTCAGCGCCGACCCAGAATTCGCGTGTCGCCACGACGACGTGGGAGACATCCGCGCGGTCGGCGAACGCGCGCATCGCTCGCATGAGAACGGGAATCCCGTCCAGCGGCTCGGCCAGCTTGCTGCGCGATCCGCCGAATCGTACGGAAAACCCCGCGGCGGGAAGGATGACGGCGAAATGGGTCATCGCTACGCGGGCGACTGTTGCGACTCGTTCCGCGGCCGGTGCGGCGGCGGTGGGCTGCGGCGCGCCGGCGGGCCGCCGGCTTGGCCGTCACCGAGGCGGCCGAAGATCATCCGCCCGGCGCTCGTCTGCCGCGTGTTCGTCACCGTGAACTCGACCTCCTCGTTCAAGTGCGGCCGGCCCTGCTCGACGACGACCATCGTCCCGTCGTCGAGATACCCCACGCCCTGCCCCGGCTCCTCGCCCGGCTTGAGCAGCCGCACGATCATCTTCTCGCCCGGCAGCGCATCGGGCTTGAGCGCGTTGGCCAGGTCGTTGATGTTGATCACGTCCACGCCCCGTAGCTGCGCGACCTTGTTCAGGTTGAAGTCGTTCGTGAGGACGCGGGCGTTCAGCTCCGTCGCCAGCGCCATCAGCCGCTGGTCAACGTCGTGGATCCCCTCCTCGTGGGTGTCGTAGTGGCGAACCTCCACGCGCTCGTTCGCCTGGAGCTTCGACAGCACGTCGAGCCCGCGCCGGCCGCGGTTGCGCTTGAGCTTGTCGCCGCTGTCGGCGATCGCCTGAAGCTCGGCGAGCACGAAGCGGGGGACGACAAGCTGGCTCTCGAGGATGCCGGTGTTCGCGATCTCCGTGATGCGTCCGTCGATCAGGACGCTGGTGTCCAGCAGGATCGGGCGCGCGCCCTTCGTCTGCTTGTTGAACTCGACGTACGGGATGACGAAGCGGAAGTCGTCCTTCGTCTGCATGATGAAGCTGATCGACAGGTAGCACGCGACCACGCCCACCAGGAGGTTGATGAACTGCACGACGCCGTCGCGCATGGCGCTGCTGATGGTCGCCTCGGTGACGGCCATGTACTGGTCGACGAGGAGGGCGACCACGAAGCTCAGGGCGTAGGCGATGGAGATGCCGACGATCAGCCCGAGGAACGCGCCGCTGAAGACGGCCAGTTTCTTGCGCGGGGCGAGGATGTCGAGGCAGACGATCAACACGCCGACGACGATCGCGACCGCCAGCGACAGCCAGTTGTACGGCCCGAGCTCGGGATCCTTGATGAACGCCCAGCCCACCGCCGCCATGAGCAGGACGAACAACGCCCGGAGTACGTGTAGGATCATGAGCGCACCACCCCGTTCAGTTCCGGCCTCCACGTACTATAGGAATTGCCCGCGTGTCCGTCCAACGCGGGATGCTCGCCCGAACCGATGTGGCACGCGTCCGGCCCCAATCGTGCATCTTTCGTGCGTCTTCGTGCATCTTCGGGCACGGCGAATGTCCCAGCCTCGCGTTCGCAGTTGAGACGACCGCCGCCAACCCCCGTCCGCCGCGCGACCTGCGCGGCGGGCACGTTGAGACGACGTTTCTGGTTGGGACATATCGGGACTTTTCGGGACAGCGGCTCCGTCCGATCCCTGCTGATGCGTGACTTGTCAAAGAGCGCGCCGCTTGCGGCTTCGCGGATCGACACGCATTCGTCCGCGAAGCCGCAAGCGGAAGTCGCGCGCACGATGGTGGAGAGATCCGCGCGTCCTCACCACACCCGCGCGCGTGCGCGATTCTCATGACGATCGCGCACAGGAATATCCCGATCGCGCGAAAAGCCCGGAAAAACGACGCGAAAAATTCCGCGTTCCGGCTGGATTGCCATAACTCCTTTTGCGCGTTTGTCACGACAAACGCGCACGTTCGGCGGTCTGGGCAAGTGGGCGATGAAGCGCATCCATCGCGCGGCGCGTGGAGGAACGGGATTCGCAACGCGCTACGTGCGGTGCTGGAAGAGCCAGACGAGGATGCACAGCCCCAGCACGATTCGATAGATCGCGAACGGCACGAACCCGCGCTGCCGGACCCAGTTCATGAACCATGCGACGACGCCCCAGGCGACGAAGAAGGAGACGACGAAGCCGATCGCCAGCGTGAGCCATTGGTGGCCGCTGATGGCGGCGGGGGTGAGGCCGGAGGCGTCGGCGCCGGGGCGGAGGGCCTTGAGCAGGTCGTAGCTTGTGGCGACGAACATCGTGGGGATGGAGACGAAGAAGGAGAACTCCAGCGCCGCCGCGCGCGAGAGGCCGGCGGTTTGCCCGGCGGCGATCGTGGTCATCGAGCGGCTCGCGCCGGGGAAGACGGCCGCCAGGATCTGCACCGCGCCGACCCACGCCGCCTGGAGCCACGTCATCTCCGCGACGTCGAGCGTTGTCGGCTTGTCGCACAGCGCGTCGACGGCCCACATCACCGCGCCCCCGATGAGCAGCGCGGCGCCGATGACGGTCAGGCTTTCCAGGTTCTCGCTGATCCGCTTGCTGAGCAGGTACGCGGGGACGGCCGTCACGACGAAGGCGAGGAGGACGAGCGTGACGGGGTGGCTCAGCGCGTTGCCCGTGCCGTCCTTGCCGCGCGGGAAGGTGCGGACGAACTCCAGGATCCGCGTGCGGAAGTAGACGGGCAGGCACAGCACCGCCCCGAGCTGGATGACGACGTCGAACATCTTCCAGTACGGGTCTTCCAGCGCGATCCCGACCATCGGCTTGACGATGCGCAGGTGAGCGGTGGAGCTGACGGGGAGGAATTCCGTGACGCCTTCGATGATGCCGAACAGCGCCGCGAGCAGGTAATCGTTCACGCCGCCTTCTCCCCCGATTGGCGGAAGAGGCTCACGGCGCGCGTGACGTAGGTCAGGCCGCTGTAGACGGTGATGAGGACGGTGCCCCAGATGCCGATGTCGCGCAGCACCCTGGCAACCGTTTCGTAGCCCTGCTCGATCAGCCAGGGGCGGAGCATGACGTAGACGAGGATGGCCAGGATCGTGCCGGACTGGAACGCCATCTTGAACTTGCCCGCCCAGACCGCGCCGAAGCTCTGCCCGGCCGCCTCGCTGATGCCGCGCAGGCTGGTGACGAGCAGCTCGCGCGCGAGCAGGATGATGACGATGCCCGGGGCGACGCCGGTGATCGTCTTGACCACCATCGGGTGGGCGGCGGGGTGCTCGATCGATTCGGGGATGATGAAGTTCTTGCCGGCGAAGAAGATGAACGAGCCGAGGACCAGGATCTTGTCGGCGAAGGGATCGACGACCCGGCCGAACGCGCCCTCGACCTTCCACTTGCGCGCGAGGTAACCGTCGAGGTAGTCGGAGACGAGGGCGGCGACGAAGATCACGAACGCCGCGATGAGCAACGACGGATGGCCGCGGCCCTCGTATTGGTACAGCCCGAGCAGCACGAAGAACGCCGCCGCGAGGACGAGGCGTGAGCCGGTGATGAGATTCGGCACGTGCCGCAGCATCGGCGGCGGATTGTACGGGTTGGGGCGGGGAGGTCCAACCGCAGGCAGAATGACGATTCGGTCGGTATAATTCCGCAAGAGGTGACGTTCACATGACGGCAACTTTGACTTCTCCGTCTCGACATGGCGCGGACGAGCGACACGGCGCGGACGGGCGCATCACGCTCTACGGCATTGGCTGGGATGCGTACGAGAGCTTTATCGATTCGCTTGGCGAGCGGCCGGTCCACGTGAACTACGACGAAGGGGCGATGGAGATCATGACCATTTCGTCGGAGCACGAGGCGGCGAAGAAGCGCGTGGCGATGCTCATCGAATACCTCGCACTTGTCCTTCGAATGCCGCTGGCCGCACGCGGGTCCACGACGTTTAAGGACAAGCGAATTCACAAAGGGGCGGAACCCGATGAGTGCTATTACATTGCCAACGAGGCAAAGATCCGGCGGAAGAAGAAGATCGACCTCCGGAAGGATCCGCCGCCCGATCTTGTCGTCGAGATTGATATTTCGTACCACGAAGTAGACCGGGAGGCGATCTACGCGGAAATGGGCGTGCCCGAACTCTGGCGGTACGACGGAAAACGCCTGGGGTTCTTCGCGCTTTCCAATCGCGATTGGAAGCCTATCGATCGCAGCAGGTCGTTCCCCATGCTTCGGCCGGAAGACATGAATCGGTTTCTGCGCATGGCGCCGCGCAAGGACGACACAAGCCTGCGCTGGGCGTTCGCGGATTGGGTCGGCGCCCAGGCTTGGGCAAAGTCGTCGGATCGAGGCGCCTGAGGTGTGGTCAGCTCGTGACGACGTTCAACTCCGCGACCGCTTCCGCGGCACCTCGGCGACGAGGTCGTAGTTCTGGTAGTCGGTCACGCGCACGTTCACGAGCTGCCGGGGTGAGCGGTGGCGATCGCGGCGTGGTCCAATTCAGTCGGGAACCCCGGACCGTGGGGCAATGATGAAAGAGAGCGTTCTCGAATACGATCGGATCCGCACGGAGTCAACGGCGGCGAAGGCGAGGTGGGTCGTGGTCGCAGCGGTGGTCGCCGGCTTCCTCGGCATCTGCCACCATCTGACCCATTTCGCGCTCTACTTGTTGGCGCCAAAGGGCTACTTCCGAGACGTGGCCAGTGGCATGCGCGATGGGGACAAAACCGACTGGCCGCAGATGGTGATTTCGGTGGCCTCCATGGGCATCACCAGTTGGGCGCTTCTTTCCGCACTGGCGTTCCTGCGTGGATATCGCGCTCGGCGATCCCTCGTGCTGGCGAACTGGACCCTCATCCTCTCCGCCGCCGCGATGACGGTATTCTTCCACTTCAAATACTATCAGGACGCCAGCCTGCCGGATGGGATCGTGCATTCCATCTGGAACGTGTCCGGTTTCGTGACGGGTTCGATTGTGCCGGCGCTGGTGATCCTGTTCTTCGGTTCGCGCCACGCGCCGACTATGCTGACAGAACTGTCAACGCGCGTTTCTTCGGTCGAGGCACTTCCGCAACCAGGTCATACGCCTGAAAGCCTGTCACCTTCGCGCTAACGAGCTGCCCGGGGTGGAGTGGAGTGCCGTTGCCGTCGACGAAGACGCAGGAATCGATGTCCGGCGCCTGCGACGGGCTGCGGGCGACGTAACCATCTTCCTCGTCTCGGCCGGCGGGGCGATCGATCAATACTTCGATCGTCTTGCCCGCCATCGACTTGGCCTTGGCGAAGGCGACGTCCTGCTGGGCCAGCATCAGCTCCTCGACGCGCGCCTGCTTTACCTTGTCGTCGACCTGCCCGTCCATCCGCGCCATCGGCGTGCCCGGTTCGCGGCTGTAGGGGAAGACGCCCATCATCTCGAACCCGAAGTCGCGCACGAACGCGACGAGCTCGCGGTGTTGCGCATCCGTCTCGCCGGGCGTGCCGGCGATGAACGTCGTGCGGATCGCGATGCCGGGGACCCGCTTGCGGAGCTTGCCGAGCAGCGTCTCGATTTCCTTGCGCGTGACGCGGCGGCGCATGCTCGTGAGGATGGAATCGTTGATGTGCTGGAGCGGCATGTCGATGTACTTCACGACCCGCGCGCTGTCGGCGATTGTCTGGATCATCTCGTCCGTGAAACAGGACGGGTAGGCGTACATCAGCCGCAGCCAGTGCACGTCCTTGAGGCGCTTGTCGAGCGTGCGGAGCAGACCGGATAGACCGGGCTCGTACCCGATGTCGGTGCCGTAGCTCGTGGTGTCCTGTCCGATCAGGTTCAGTTCCACCGCGCCGTCGGCGGCGAGTTCTTCGGCTTCGAGCAGGATCTGCTCGATGGGCTTCGAGCGCATCAGCCCGCGGATCGACGGGATCGTGCAGAACGTGCAGCCCTGGTTGCACCCCTCGCTCATGCGGAGGAATGCGTAGTGGCGCGGGGTGAGACGCAGACGTGCGCGGTCGTTCTCGAAGACGGGGAGACGATTCGTCTTCGTCTCCTTCTGCTCAAGAAGCCCAGGGCTTAAGCCCTGGGCTTCGGCGAGCTCGCGCGACAGATCGTGATACTTCCCGAGGAAATGCCCATGCGCCTGGCGCGGGTTCTCCTTGCCGCGCACCGCTTCGACGATGTGCTCGCGATCGAACACCCCGACGAGCCGATCGATCCCCGGCGCGTCATTGAGGAGCTTGGTCTTGTGACGTTGCACGAGGCAACCCGCGACGACGACACGCTTGCACTTGCCCGCCTTCTTCAGCGCGATGGCATCGTTGATCTCTTTGAGAGACTCATCCTTCGACGCCTCGAGGAAGCCGCAAGTGTTGATGACGATGGCGTCGGCTTGCTCCGCGTCGGGGGTGATGGCCAGACCGTCTTCCGCGAGCAGGCCGAGCATACGCTCGCTGTCGACGAGGTTCTTCGGGCAGCCGAGGCTGACGAAGGCGACGGACCGAATGGGCTTGTCGGCCGACTTGGCCATGGACGAATACTCCGACGAAAACCTGCGGGAAACACGAACAAAAGAGCCGTGTGGGGCGAAACTGTAGCCGATTCGGGCGACGCCGGAAAGCGAGCGATCGGCGAATCGTCTGTTACGTCAGGGCCGGGCTGGGGTTCGGACAGGAGCGGTGGCGGCGAACTGGTAGAGGACGACGCCGTCGAAATCGGAATAGTCGACCGGCTCATAGCCCGGCGGGGGGGTGACGCGGCCGGACCCTTCGGGCAGGCCGTACAGGACCCAGAGGCGGGGGGCTTGGGCGGGGTCGGCTTCGTCGGGTCGGGTGAGGATCCGCAAGTCCTGCCCGCGCAGGTAGTGGTTGAGCGGCAACTGGAAGAGCGGTCGCCCCGCAATCGAGACGGCATCACCCGCCCCGGCGCTGGTGATCAGGTGATGCGCCGCCGCCCGCACGTCCGCCTTGTGTTCGGCGTCGGGGTAGTTGCCGTAACCGGGTCGGAAGTGGGCGAACGAGATGGCCACGTAAGCCGCGCAGAGGAGCGCGGTCGCCCATGCGCGCAGGCGCACGGCGCCGTACGCCGCGAGAAGGAGCCATGCCCCGACGACGATCATGCCGTAGCGCGGGATGAACGTCTGGTACAGCCGCGACGTGAACGCCAGCGGCCCGAGGATCGGCAGGATGATCAGCAGGATCAGGAGCAGAATCCCCCGTTCCCGCCGGGCGATCCCGTATCCGATCGCGACGAGCGACAGCACGATGAGCAGTCCGAAAAGCATGACCGACCCGGCATAGCTCAGCATCGCCTGCGGGAACGACGTCGACTCCACAATCCACGGCAGCCCCGTCTGCACGACCCGCCATGTCCGGCTCAGCCACGGCCAGAACGCCAGCGAGAACGCAAACTGAAGAATGATCCACCGCCACAGATCCGTCGCCGGCCTGGGGCCAAAGGCGTAGCACGCGACGTAGAAGACGTTCATCGCCAGCAGCGCGAACGCCGCGAACGGGTGCGCCCACATCGCCAGCGCCGCCGAGACGACGTAGCCGACCTGATCGATCGCCGACTTCCGCTTGATCATCCGCACCGCGAACCAGCACGCGAGGAGCATCAGCAGGAACATCAGGCTGTAGGTGCGGGCCTCCTGGCTGTAGCTGATGTGGAAGCGCGAGAGCGCCAGCAGCAGGGCGGCGACCAGTCCCACGCGCTCGTCAAAGAGTTCCCGCCCCAGCAGAAAGATGACGCCGACCGATGCGACGCCGAAGATCGCGGACGGAAGGCGCAGCGCAACATCGCCCAACCCCGCCACCCCAACCCACAGGTTCATGACGAAGAAATAGAGCGGCGGCTTGTTCTCGTTCCTCTCCACGGCGGCAAAGAGCTGCCCGAGCGGAGCCGTCGCCGACTTCGTCGTCAGAACCTCATCGTGCCAAAGGCTTTGCGACCCGATTCCCCACCACCGCACGGCCAGTGCCAGGAGCAGAATGACCCCCAAGGCGACCGGAATGGCAGGAAATCGCTCGCGTGGCACGGTGCGGGCATCCTAACGGGTCGGTTATCGCGCCGCACGATCGCGCGCACATGCAACTTTGTTGCAATTATCGCTCTCGCGTGCAACTTACGACCCTGTCGAGAGTTGCTTACGAAAGTTGAAAGCTTTCACGAACTCTGATAGACTTCCTTGTCTATGGCAACCCGAGTGAAAGCAAGGCGGGCGACTCCCCGGCGACGGACCGTCGCCATCGCGTCAAAGAGTGCGAAGTCGCACCGTGCGACGCCCGGCCGAACCTCGGAAAAGATGAAGCTTAAAACCATTCCTTACGCAGACTTAAAGCCGCACAATCCCGGCATCAACAGCTACGCCAAGGCGCTGCGATACATCGCATCCCTCAGCGACTACGAAAAGCTGCGGATTGTCCGTTACACCAGTCAGAACTTCGACTTGGACCGCATGCGGACCCTGCTCAAAAAGCTCGGCAACCCGCAGGACCAGTTCCGGTCGGTCCACGTCGCCGGCACCAAGGGCAAGGGCAGCACCTGCGCGATGATCGCGGCCATGCTCCAGGCCTGCGGCTACAAGACGGGACTCTACACCAGCCCGCACCTGGTGGACATCCGCGAGCGCATGCAGATCGATGGGCACATGATCCCGCAGGCGGAGTTCGCCCGGCTCGTGAAGCTCATCGAGCCCATCGCCTCCAGGATGAAGCCCGCGCCGACGACCTTCGACGTGCTGACCGCCATGGCGTTCAAGTACTTCGCCGAGCAGAAGGTGGAGCTGGTCGTCGTCGAGACGGGTCTGGGCGGACGCCTCGATAGTACGAACGTCCTCAAGCCGGAAGTCACCGCCATCACCTCGATCTCCAAGGACCACATGGCCCAGCTCGGGCACACGGTCGAGAAGATCGCCGAGGAGAAGGCCGGGATCTTCAAGCACGGCGTGCCCGCCATCACCGCCCAGCAGGAGCCGGGCGTCGAAGCCGTCCTGAAGCGCGTGGCCGACAAGGTCGGCGCGCCGTTCGACGTGACGGGCAAGTCGATCGAGTTCAGCTACCGGTTCGAGTCGAGCCGCATGCTCGGCCCGCACAACCGCGTCTGCCTTACGACCGCCAACAGCAAGTTCGAGCACCTGGCCGTCCCGCTTGTCGGCGAGCACCAGGCGATCAACTGTGGCCTGGCGTTGTCGGTCATCGACAAGCTCAAGACCCGTGGCATCGCCATCAACGACACCCGCGCGATGGAGGGCCTTGCGAAGGTCACCCTCCCGGGCCGCATGGAAATGGTCAGCCAGACGCCGCGCGTGATCGTCGACGGCGCGCACAACGCCGCCAGCCTCGACGCGATGATGAAGGCGATCGGCCAGCACATCCCGTACGACAGCATGGTGGTCATCTTCGGCTGCTGCGCCGACAAGGACGTGGCCGGCATGCTCGAGCGGATCACCAGCGGCGCGGACAAGGTCATCTTCACCAAAGTCGACAACATCCGCACCAGCGACCCCGAAGAGCTGGCCGCCCGATACGTCGAGCTGTACGGCAAGATGGCGCAGGTCGCCAACAGCCTGGAAGACGCGCTGGCGATCGCCAACCGCGCCGTCAGCAAGGAAGACCTGATCTGCATCACCGGCAGCTTCTACCTCGTCGGCGAAGCCAAAAAGCTCTTTGCGGCGAGGGCGGCGGCAGCCGCAGCGGCGTCTTGACCCGGGTGTTGTTTCAATGAGAACGAACGTTGCGGCTCCCGATGCGGGAGCCGCTTTCGTCTGTCCGTTCCCGTTCCCGTCCTCGTCCGTCGCGTTAACTTGGTTTCCCACACGCGTGTCTCACGCCGACCTCATCCTCTTTTGCCTCTACGTCCTGATCGGGCCGCTCGCCTGGGGATTCCTCGGCTTCATGGCGATGATGGGCCGGCGTCGCATGCGGCGGCTCGCGCGCCCCGCGCTTGCGCTGCCGAACGATCCGCCTCGCGTGACCGTGCTTGTTCCCGCGAAGGACGAGGGCGAGCGCGTGCGCGTCTGCCTCGAATCCGTCCTCGCGCAGGACTACCCGAACTTCTCCGTCGTCACGATCGACGACCGCAGCACGGATGAAACCGGCCGGATCCTCGATGAGATTGCCGCGGCGTCGGGCGGGAAGGTGCGCTCGCTGCACATCGCCCACGGCGCGCTGCCGGATGGCTGGCTCGGCAAGTGCCACGCGCTCCACGTCGGCGCGAAGGAGGCGGCGGGGGAGTGGCTGCTCTTCGTCGATTCCGATGTGCGGCTGGAGCCCGATGCGCTCTCCGCGACGCTCGCGCTGTCGGTGGCGCGTGAGTACGACGCGATGAGCCTCATGACCGCGCTCGAGTGCCACACGTTCCTCGAGCGGCTCGTCCTGCCGCTGACGGCCGGCGCGTGGTCGATCATGCACCTCGTGTCGTTTACCAACACCGACAACCGCCCCAACATCGCTTATGCCAACGGCCAGTTCTTCCTCATCCGTCGAACCACCTACGAAGCCGCCGGCGGGCATGAGGCCGTGCGCGACCAGATCACCGAGGACGTCGAGCTCGCCCGGCGGATGAAACAGCGCGGCGCGCAGGTGCGCCTCATGTTCGGCGCCCCCTTCGCCTCGACGCGCATGCACGCCACGCTCCCGCAGATGCTTCGCGGGTGGGGGCGAATCTACTCCGGCACGTCGCGCCGCCGCCCCTGGCGGATCCTGGCGTCGGCCGCGTTCATCCTCGTCTGCGGATTCTCCGCGTACGCCGCGCTCGCGTGGACGGCGACGCTCTGGACGACGCGCGGGCTCGGCGTCGCCTGGCCGTGGCTCGGCGCCGTGGTTGCCCATCTCGTCCTCATGACCGCGACGCTCGCCGGCATCTACACCGACAGCCGCAACCCGCGGCGGTACGCGCTGCTCTTCCCGCTCAGCGGCACGCTGATGCTGGCGATCTTCGCCTTCGCCATCCGCTGGTGCATCACGGGCCGCATCGAGTGGCGCGGCACGGTGTTCCAGCAGCAGGATCGGCCGTCCTCGAGCGCGGCGTGACGTCTTGCCCCCTCTCCGACGACCTGATTTCGTCCCGCCGGCAGGGCGGCTTAGACTAGCGCGATGCGATCACCACTACGGCTCCTCGCGCTGGCTTTGCTCGTCGCGGGCTGCAACACGATGCCGCACCGGACTCCGGCAGTGGACCCCGCGAAGATCGTCGACCTCTCCTACGCCTTCGGCCCCGACACGATCTACTGGCCGACGGCCGAGCCGTTTCGGCTCCAGCGCGTCGCGTACGGGCGGACGCCGCGCGGCTTCTTCTACGCCGCCAACAACATCAGCATGGCCGAGCACGGCGGGACGCACATGGACGCGCCGATCCACTTCGCCGAGGGCAAGCGCGCCAGCGCCGACGTTCCCCTGGCGAACTGCATCGGCCCGGCCGTCGTAATCGACGTCCGCCGGCAGTGCGCCGCGGACCGCGATTACCTCATGACGGTGGGCGACGTCCGCGCCTGGGAGCAACGCCACGGCCGAGTCCCGCGCGGCGCGGTTGCCGTCATGTTCAGCGGGTGGGGCGGGCGGTGGCCGGACAAGAAGCGCTATCTCGGCACGGACGTGCCGCTGGACGTGGACAACCTCCACTTCCCCGGCTTCTCATCCGAGGCGGCAACGTTCCTCGTCCGCGAGCGCGACGTCGCCGCGCTCGCCATCGACACCGCGAGCATCGACCGCGGCCAGTCGAAGGATTTCATCGCGCATCAGGTGCTCAACGGCGCGAACAAGCCCGCCTTCGAGAACGTCGCCAACGTCGATCGCCTGCCGCCGACCGGCGCGACGTTCGTCGCGCTTCCACTCAAGATCGAAGGCGGCAGCGGGGGACCGGCGAGGATCGTCGCGCTCGTGCCGTGACCCGGTTGTTGAACCGGGATTTGCTTCTCATCCCACGGTGGATTTGATACCGTGAGTGCATGAGCGTGGAAGAAGCGGTCAAGATCGCGATGGACTATGTGCGAAAGCTTTTCGATGCGGGACGGGAGTTCCGCTTGGAGGAAGTGCGCAAGGAGGATGATGGCGCGTGGGAGATTACGATCAGCTTCCGTCAGCCGGACAACACCGGGAACGTTGCCATGTTCGGGAAGGCTGCCCTCATTGACGTTGTTGGACAGAAGGCGGCGATCGGCGTGGACCCGTCGCGAGTGTACAAGGAAGTGGCGATCGACAAGGACGGGCAAGTGAAATCCGTGCGAATGAGATCGATCGTGGTGGGCTGACCGAAGGTAATGACCAACGTTCTGCTTGACACCAACCTCTTGCTGTTATTGATCATCGGTTCCTGGGATCGATCGTCGGTTTCTCGGTTCAAGCGAACAAGTCAGTTTGACGAAGCGGACTTCGATCTGCTTGTGCGGGAGATCGGGCGATATGGGCAGGTCGTGACAACGCCCTCGATTCTCACCGAGAGCAGTAATCTGATTCGAGATGATGCCCACGTTCGAATCGCGCCGAGCATGGTTCGCCTCTATGCGACGCTTGTCGAACGGTGGACCGGCAAGAGCCAAGTTACCGCCGATCGCTCTTTTAGCCGCCTCGGCTACTGCGATGCGATGGTCTTGACGGTGGCTCAAGAAGGTACTGCTGTCCTGACGGACGACCTTGACCTGTACATGGAGCTTTCATACCGCAATCAGGCGGTTACAAACTTCAATCACCTGCGAAGTCAACACAACGGCTAGACTTCTCCTCCACGTTCCCCGCAGACAGGGGAAAGCACGATGCCCAAGTCGGTCGTCGCAATCCTGATCCTCTATGGAGTGATGGCGGCGACTGCGCTGGCAGAATCGCCGCAGGGCCCACGTAACATCCTCTGGCTCAGCGTCGAAGACATGAGCCCGTGGCTCGCCTGCTACGGCGACACGACCGCGCCGACGCCGAACATCGATCGGCTGGCGCGCGAGGGCGTGCGTTACGCGAACGCGTTCGCGACCACGCCGGTCTGCGCGCCGGCGCGACACACGATCATCACCGGCATGTATGCGACGAGCACGGGCGCGATGCACATGCGCAACAGCGCGCCGAGCAAACAGGCGCTGGCGCGCGATCCGCACGCGTACGACGACATCCCGTCGTATGAAGCCGTGCCGCCGCCCGAGGTGCGGTGCTTTCCGGAGTTCCTGCGCGTCGCGGGGTACTACGCGACGAACAACGCGAAGACGGACTACCAATTCACGCCGCCGCCGACGGCGTGGGACGAGTCGTCGAAAACGGCGCACTGGCGAAACCGGAAAGCGGGTCAGCCGTTCTTCGCGGTGTTCAACTGCAACTTCACGCACGAGAGCCAGGCATTTCCCGATGCACCGCGGCGGGCGGACGTCGTGAAGCCGGCGGACGTGAAGGTCCCGCCGTACTACCCGGACACGCCGGCCGTGCGACAGACGCTGGCGCAGACGTACAACAACATCGTCGCGATGGACCGGTGGGTCGGGGAGCGGCTGGCGGAGCTGGAGAAGGACGGGCTGCTCGATTCGACGGTCGTGATGTTCTTCTCCGATCACGGCGTCGGCCTGCCGCGCGGGAAGCGGAACGTGTACGACAGCGGCCTGCGCGTCCCGCTGATCGTGCGGTTACCCGATGGCAAAGGGGCGGGGACGACGGATGAGCGGCTCGTCAGCTTCATCGACTGGGCGCCGACGGTCCTGTCGCTCGCGAACCTCAAGCCGCCGGCATACATGCGCGGCGTGCCGTTCCTCGGATCGTTCACCGGCGAGGCGCCGCGGTACGTGTTTGCGACGGCCGATCGGATGGACATCGTGAAGGACACCGCCCGCGCCGTGAGCGACGGGCGGTACAAGTACATCCGCAACCTGAACCGGTCGATCGGCCACGTTCCGCCGCTGGCGTACCGCGATGAGCTGGCCATGATGCGCGACGTCTTCGCGCTGCGTACGAGTGGGAGGGTGTCGCCGGCGCAGTGGCAGCTCGTCAGCGACGGCAAGCCGCGCGAGGAGTTCTACGACACGCGGCAGGATCCGTACGAGGTGCACAATGCGGTGGGCGAGCCGCAGCACGATGCGCGCGTGCGGGCGATGCGCGAGGCGCTGGACCGGTGGATCGTCGAAACCGGCGACCTCGGCACGGTCCAGCCCGAGACGAAACTGGTGCGCGAGAAGCTCTGGCCGCCGGACGGCGTTCAACCGACGACGGCCACGCCGGTCGCGACCGTCGCGCCCGCGGGGGAAGGGAAGGTCACGCTGACGATCGCGTGCGAAACCGAGGGGGCGTCGATCGGGTACCGCCGCAAGGGCGAGCGAAGTTGGTCGATCTACACCACACCGGTCGAGGTCGAGGGCGCCGCGTACGAGTTCGTTGCTCATCGAATCGGCTTTAAGCGCAGCCCGGCCGTAGCCGTGCCGGCGTCATCGGCGCCGTAACGATATCAGTGTGGTCTAGTCTAACGAAACAGGGGCGCGAAGTTGCGACTGCCGTGAACGACGCGAGCTGGCCGTATTCACACCCGCGCGGTCGGCCAGGTAGGACCAGATTGCGTCCAGATCGCGAAGCGCCCTTCGGCTGATGATGACCCGGCGAGCAGGCTTGGTCATTTGCCTGCCGTCTGATCCTTTCGACGTTGAAAGTGTTCGCGCGCCTCGGCGAGGGTCACGGTCGCGCCTTGCTCGATGTCTTTCTCGCCCTCGGCGAGAAGTGCGTCGAGTTCACCGGGCAGGAAGTCGCCCAGGCGTTCATCCTGAATCTGCCACCTCTTCGCGTCAGGATACAGTCCCGCTGTCAGGTCGATCAACTAATCCACCGTCGTCCCCACCGGCTGCGCCTTCGCCAGCGGGTTGCCTGTCCCCTTGATCGCGAGCATCCGCTCCAGCGCGACCGTCGCCCACTTGCGCGTGTGCGCGTCAACCTTGATCTCGTTCACCACGTTGCCGTCGACGAGGTTCTCCAGCACCCAGCAGAGGTGCGGAAGGTCGATGCGGAACATCGTGGTGCACAAACACTGGCAGTCGCTGAGCACGATGATCTTCTGATCGGGGTGCTGCTGCTTGAGGCGGTTGACGAGGTGAACCTCGGTGCCGATGGCCCACTCCGTGCCGGGCGGGGCCGCTTGGACTTGCTTGACGATGTAGGCGGTGCTGCCGGCCATGTCGGCCTTCTGGACGACGTCGAACTTGCACTCGGGGTGGACGATCACCTTCATGTTGGGGTAATCGCGGCGCACTTGGTCGACGTGCTCGGGGCGGAAGAGGGCGTGGACGGAGCAGTGGCCCTTCCAGAGGACGAAGTCGGCGTCGACGAGGTCACGCTCGGAGTTGCCGCCGAGGTCTTGGGTGGGGTCCCAGACGACCATCTGGTCGAGGGGGTAGGCCATGGCGTGGGCGGTGTTGCGCCCCAGGTGTTGGTCGGGGAAGAAGAGGACTTTGACACGAGGGGCGAGGGGCGAGGGGTCAGGGGCGAGGGAAGATGAAGGGCTATTCTCGCTTGCCCCTTGCCCCTTGCCCCTTGCCCCTCCTTTCAAGGCCCATTCGAGGACGTTGCGACAGTTGCTACTCGTGCAGACCGCGCCGCCGTTCTCGCCGACGAACGATTTGATGGCGGCGCTGGAGTTCATGTAGGTGATCGGGACGATGAGCTGATCCGGGCAGGCTTCCTGGAGTTGGGCCCAGGCGTCGAGGGTCTGGTCGATGTTGGCCATGTCGGCCATGGAGCAGCCGGCGCCCAGGTCCGGGAGGATGACGCGGACGTGTTCGTCGGTGAGGATGTCCGCGCTCTCGGCCATGAAGTGGACGCCGCAGAACACGACGTACGCGATGCCTTTCTGCGCGGCGGCGAAGCGCGAGAGCTCGAAGCTGTCGCCCGTGTAATCCGCGAATTCGACGACCGCATCCTGCTGGTAGTGATGGCCGAGGATCGCGAGTTTGGATCCCAGGGACTCCCTGGCCGAAGCGATGCGCAGGCGCAGCTCGGCGTCGGTCAGCTCGGTGTAGATGTCGGGCAGCGGCTGTTGCCAACTCTTGGCCATCGTGGTGTTTACCTTCCTCGTGGGCGTCCACGAATGATACGTCCCGCCGGCGGAATTGCTCGCGCCGGCGGCGCTTGATTCTAGCACCATCCGCGCTCGATCCGACGAACCGTCATGAACCGCCCTTTGCCGTGTTTTTCGACATCACGAGTGGCGATCGAACGGCCCTGCGCAGCGGTTAGGCGGTTGTCGATTGGGGGCCGCGGATCTTGAGGCCTTTTTTAGGTCGAATCGGCGAATGTTCCAGCAGCGTCAGCCGTGGCACCGGAATTGTTCTGGGACTCGGCACGTTCGCGAGTTCCACTTTCACAGGCCCAAGGAGATTCCATGAAGAGTTTGCTACGCGGCTTTGCGTTCGGGGCACTTTGTATCGCGCCGGTCGCGACGTATGCCCAGGATGCCGCCGTCGTCGTCGAAGAGAAGACGGTCGTCGTCGAAGAGCCGGCGGGTCCCAATGCGGGAAGCCTGGCCCTCACGGGTGGCCTGGATTTCACGACCGCCTATTTCTTCCGCGGCTACCTCCAGGAAGATCAGGGGCTCATCGCCCAGCCGTACCTCAACCTCTACTTCGATATCTCCGACAGCGAGGCGAATCCGATCACCGGCTACGTCGGCATGTGGAACAGCTTCCACGAGGAGAAGACCGGCGCCGACGACGGCAGCTTCGGCGCGTGGTACGAGTCGGACCTCTACGCCGGCGTCGACGCCGGCCTGGGCGGCGGCTTCACGCTCGGCGCGATCTACACGATCTACACCTACCCCAACGGCGCCTTCGACTCGATCGAGGAAATCGGCTTCAAGCTGAGCTACGACGACACCGACAAGTGGGGGTTGCCGTTCGCGCTCAGGCCGTACGCCGCCGTCTACTTCGAGACGAAGGACAACAACGGCTCCGAAGACACCTACCTGGAGATCGGGATCGCGCCGACCGTCTACACCTTCAACGAGGAGGGCGATGCGCCGATCGCGATCGCCGTCCCGGTCACGGTGGGCATGAGCCTCGACGACTACTACTTCGACGACAGCGGCGACGACGAGTTCCTCGGCTACTTCAGCGTTGGCGTCGCGGCGAGCATGCCGCTGCCCATCCCCAGCAGCTACGGCGCCTGGTCGCTCAACGGCAGCGTCACCTGGCTTCAACTGCTCGCCGACGGTTTGGAAACCGCGAACAACGACGACAGCACCGAGATCATCGGCAAGCTCGGCGTGAGCTTCGCGTACTAGCACGAGTTGTTGCATCGCGCGTTGTTTGAACGGGTAGCCGGCGTCGCGACCTCCTTCGCGACGCCGGTTTTTCTGCGCGCGAGCGGGGTTTGGC
>JBAUGM010000308.1:0-3553 GCA_049679725.1 Tepidisphaeraceae bacterium | reverse complement strand
GCTAAGTGAGGACGGCGCTACTTCACCTGATTCCAGTAAACCTTCACGTTCTTCGTCTGCCTGCCCACGGCGACGATGTCGGGCTTTGCGTCGCCGTTCAAGTCTGCTACCGCAAGGTCCTCCACCGCCACGCCGCCGGGGTCGAGCTCCGACTTGCTCCATTTCGTCGCGCCGTCAGCGTCGACGATCTGATACACGCGCACGCCGGACTGCGCCTTGCCTGGCAGCGGGTCGCGCACGCCGACGATGATTTCGTCCGCGCCGTCGCCGTCCAGGTCGGCGCACCAGACGGCGTGGCCCCAGCGGAGCTGGTCGTCGATGACGCTTCGCTTCCAGTCGGCCGTGCCGACGGCGCGCGTGTACACGACGACCTGGTGCCCGTGCCACGGCTCGATCGTGGCGATGAACGGGCTGCCGTCTTTCAACTTGCCGGCTCTAATCTCGCTGGCGCCGCGGTTGCCTGACGGATTCGATTGATCGCCGTCGCTCAAATGTTTCTCGTCACTGCGCAGCCATCCCTCGTCGCTCTTGCCGAGCAGGGTGACGCCTTCATAGCTGGCGACGAGCAACTGCGGCCACGGGTTGCGACCATACAGGTCCACGGCATGAAAGTTGTGTGGGACGTGAAGCCGGTTGTTGATCGTCTGTACGATCCATTGGTCCTTTGTCGGATCGTCGGGAATTCGATAGATCTGGATGTTGACGCCCGACTCGGACCAGTTGTTCTCCCTCGTTGACCCGCGTCCCATGAGCGGGACGGTGACAAGGGCCTTCTTCGCGGGTTTGCTGTCTAGCTGCACGAAGCGCATCCGGTGCAGCGTCGGCTCGTCGTATTTGATCGGGAACATCTCCCACGGCGCATCCAGCGTCTTCCCGCGGCGCAGCCACTGGAGCGTCGAGGCATCCTTTGTGTTGCCCGGCTGCCATCCCGCGCCCAGCGCCAGATCGAGCGATCCGTCGCCGTCGATGTCGTGTGCGTCGATGCAGACATTGTCCGGTTTCGTCTTGCCCTCAGTGATCGTGCGCAGCTCCCACGTCGGGTTCTCGAACCAGATCACGCGCTCCTTGTCGGCAACGACGATGTCGGGTTTCTTGTCGGCATTGATGTCGACGAGGACGACGCCGTAGCCGATCTTGAGAGCGGCGTCGATTTGCTCCGGCTTGAACGCGGGGATCGCTGCAGCGCACGTCTGTGCGACGCAAATGGACAACAGAATCGTGGCCGCTGTCTTCATGTGGCTTGGGCGTCCCGCCCGAGCGATGATCTCGACGCTCGAGGAAGCGCTAAGATCGCCAAGGACGCCAAGATCGCCAAGAAGAAAATGACGGGTCTTGCGTTTCTTAGCGTTCTTCGCGTCCTTGGCGCTGAAGTGGACGCGAGAAAGAGCAACGCTCAGGCGAGACGCCCAAGCCACAGACAGCGCGCGGCGTGGACTCACACCGCCGCGGCGGCGTGGACCTGCTTCTCGGCGTGGTAGCTGCTGCGGACGAGGGGGCCGGATTCGACGTGGCGGAGGCCGCGCGATTCGCCGCGAACTTTCCAGGCGGCGAATTCATCGGGATGGACCCAGCGCTCGACCGGCAGGTGCTTCGCCGAGGGTTGCAGGTACTGGCCGAGCGTGAGGATGTCGCAGCCGATGGCGACGAGGTCGTCGATGACGAGGTCGATCTCTGCTTCGGTCTCGCCCAATCCCAGCATCACGCCGGTCTTCGTCACGAACCCTTGCTGCTTGGCGATCTGCAATAGCTTGAGCGAGCGGTGGTACTTCGCCTGGGGGCGCACGACGTTGTACAGCCGCGGGACGGACTCGATGTTGTGGTTGAGGATTTCGGGGCGCTGATCGAGGACTTTTTGCAGCGCGTCCCAATCGCCGCAGAAATCGGGGATGAGGACTTCGACGCTCGTGCCGGGGGATTGCAACCGGATCTGGCGGATCGTCTCCGCCCAGACGGATGCGCCGCCATCGGGCAATTCGTCGCGGTTCACGCTGGTGATGACAACGTGACCGAGTCCCATGACGCGCACGGCATCGCCCACGCGAACCGGTTCATCCAGGTCGAGCGTCGGCGGCTTGCCGGTTGCGATGTGGCAGAACCCGCACGAGCGCGTGCAGACGTCGCCGAGGATCATGAGCGTCGCCGTGCCCGCCGACCAGCACTCGCCCATGTTCGGGCACTTGGCGGACTGGCAAACGGTGTGCAACCGGTGGCTATCGACGAGCCGCTTCAGGTTCGCGTACCCTTCGCCGCCGGGCATCTTCATTTTGAGCCACGAGGGTTTGCGACCCATCGTGGACGCGGCGCCGACATCGGGTCCGTTTGACAGAAGCAGGTGGTTCAACGATACGTTCATGGGTAGCGGCCGGGGTTTCGCAGGGAAAATGCGTCCCGCGGCGTGTCATCTTAGGAACGGGCTGAATGAGTAGCAAACCGGTGGTCGCGCTGGCGTTGTCGCGGACCATGCACGACATCATGTTCACGCCGGGCGAGCTGTCGCGGCTGCGCGAGATCGCCACCGTCGTCGGCCCGCCCGAAACCGGCGCGGCCGATCAGGTCAGGCCATTGCTGAAAGATGCGATCGTCGCCGTCACCGGGTGGGGCACCGCCCGGTTCGACGCGAAGCAGCTCGATCACGCGCCGAAACTGAAACTCATCGCGCACAGCGCCGGCTCGGTGAAGAACCTGGTCGACGACCTCGCCTACGACCGCGGCATCCGCGTGACCAACTCCGCCGCCGCCAACGCCGAACCCGTCGCCGAGACGACGGTCGCCATGATGGTCGTGATGCTCAAACGCATCCCGTGGCTGCTGAGTGCGCACGGCGACAAATCATCGATCAGGGAAGGCCCGGTGCGCGAGCTGCGCGACATGACGGTCGGCCTGATCGGCGCGTCTCGTGTCGGGCGCGAAGTGATCCGGATGCTCAAGAGCTACCCGCGGCTCCGCGTGCTCGTGTCCGACCCAATGCTCAGTAAGGAAGACGCACGCGAACTGGGCGTGGAGATCGGCACGCTCGAGGACGTGTGCCGGTGCGAGGTCGTCTCCTGCCACGCGCCGAGCCTGCCGACGACGCGGCACATGCTCAACGCGCGGACGCTCGCGCTGCTGCCGGACCACGCGGTGCTGATCAACACGTCGCGCGGCGCGCTGATCGACGAGGCGGCGCTGGTCGCGGAGGTGCGCAAACGCCCGCTGTACGTGTTCCTCGACGTCACCGACCCGGAGCCGACCGCCCCCGACTCCCCGATGCGGCGCGAGCCGAACATTCTCATTACCCCGCACATCTCCGGCGGAATGAACCAGGGGCGCAAGGACATGGGCAAGATGGCGATCGACGAGACGCTGCGCTTCCTGCGCGGCGAACTCCTGGAGCAGGAAGTCACCCGCGACATGCTGCCCACGCAGGCGTGATGCGCACGTACGCACGCGCACGCTCATCGCCCGCGCGCCGCCCCCCAGAGCGGCGGGGTCGCTTCAGCGACCCTGTCTCCCGCGCGCGGCGCGAAGGCTTTGCACACGCACGGTTGGCGCAGTCGATTTCCCGCGTGTCAAA
>JBAUGM010000307.1:0-15131 GCA_049679725.1 Tepidisphaeraceae bacterium | reverse complement strand
ATCCCCGTCGCGGCGGCGGAAGTTCGCCGAGCGCTGCGCGAGGCGCCGCGGCAAGGCCGATCTCGCGTCCTCTTGCTCTACCAGGGCCGGCTCATGGAGCTGCAGCCCGCCGCGCTCGGCGCCGCCGACGGCGCCGAAGCCATCGACCACGGCTCCGCCGACTTGCCGAAGGCATTGACAATGGCCTTGGCCGATCGCCCCCGCGCACTGCACCTCCTGTCCGACACGCTCGGCGACCTCCCGGCAACTCTGCGCCTCATCCGCGAGTCCGACACCACCGGCACCAGCATTCACGTCACCCAGTTCTTCTCCCGCAATCACCGCGAAGAACTCAAGGCGCTCGCGCGCGAGCACCACGGCACCTACACGTTCATCCCGCCCGCCGGCTAAATGGGATCGCACGATTCTCGAACGTCGTCATCCTGAGGTACTCCGAAGGATCTGGCCGATCCGTCGGTGAAGCCAGATGCTTCGGAGTACCTCAGCATGGACACGGGATGGTCGCGACGGTCGAGAATCGTGGCCGGGTATTTAGCGCGGGTGTCGCTCGCGTGTGGCGTGCCGTCGTCCGAACTTGAAACAAAGACGGCTCGGGCGGAGCCTCGCCCTCCCGCATCGCCCGCTGCGATTCGCGCTCGACAACCTCTTCACCAACATCGAATCGACCTGATCTGGCTCGCGCGCGGAACGGCGGAGCCAACACGAATCAGGTTCCGAGTTCCCGAAATAGATATCAACGCCGCAGTGGTCTGAAGATCGTGATGCGATTTTATGTCATTCTGTGAAAGAGATCGTAATCATAGATATAACATAAGATTACACGAAAAATATTTCACGAGATTTTTCCGTTGCTTTTCGTGATATGCATTGCACAATTGCAGCTCACACGCATTGGACGAAAAAGGGGTGTCGGCGGCTTTGCGGAGGTTGCACATGTCAAGGGCGCACCGTCACGGGTTCACGCTCGTCGAGTTGCTCGTGGTGATCGGCATCATCGCCGTCTTGATCTCGCTGCTGCTGCCGGCGCTCAGCCGGGCTCGCGAGCATTCGAAGCGGGCGGTTTGCCTGTCGAACCTTCGCCAGATGGCGACGGCGGCGATCAATTACGCGGCCAACAACAAGGGCATGCTGCCGTACCACTCGGCGCACAACATTCCGGCCACCGCATGGGATGACATCAGCGTGTCCAATCCGCTGAACGGGGTGACGAACACCCTCGAGTTTCATCCCAACTGGCTCGCGGCCATCTGGCCGTACCTCGGGCAGACGGCGCGGGTCATGCAGTGTCCGTCGCATCCGGAGTACGAGACCCTCGCCGCGATGTCGGCCAACTTTCAGCAGGCGCTGCGGACCTACCACGCGAACGGCGTCGTGACCTACAACGGCGGAAAGAGGCTCAAGAACAGCGCGCAGATCATCCTCTTCAAGGACGAAGGGAGCGTGAACGCCACGACCGGCGCAACCGTCCGCCCGCGGTGGAACCGTACCGCCGCACTTCCGGAGCCGATCGACGGGCAGGCCCGGTGGTCGGGTTGGATGTACTTCGCCTCGCCGACCGATCCGAACGGCGGCACGTCCGGCAAGCTGACGGACAAGTTTCACCAGAACGGCGGGTGCATGTCCTTTGTTGACGGCCACGCGGAGTGGCGTCACTGGAAGGACATCGACTGCACCGCGTTCGGTCTCCAGCCGCTCGACAGCGGGGGTGCGTTGATGTTCTACGAGCCCGCCCTCACCGGCTACACCGCCGCGGGACGCATGATGATGCGGCGCGTTCAATAGCGAGATCTCTATCGGAAGGCGACGGCGGCCATCCGGGGACGGTTGTCCCCGCGCCCGTGACGATTTGGTTTGATGGGGGGTACTTCAGGTGGAGAGGAGCTGTTGTTGATGTTTCAGAAGGGCTTGCTCGTCGGATCGCTCGCCGTGCTCGGGCTACCCGCGCTCGCCTCGGCGGTGGTGATCGCATCGGATAACTTCACCGTGGGGATGGCCCCGGCGGACTACACCGTCGGTGCGATCGTCCCGCAGACCCCGACGCGAACCGGCTTCGCAGGCGCGTGGTCCAACCTGTCGAACCTGACCGGCACGACCCCAAATGCCGTGGCCGTCAACGCCGCCGGACAAGAAGAGGTCACCACCCTCGGCGCGGTAGCCTATCGCGCGTTGGCCACGCCGCTCACGGACGTCGCCGGCAACACCTACTACATCAGGTTCGATATCGCGAACACGAGCGCGGACAACACGGCCCAGCGGTTCTTCGGCTTGGCCCTGTTCACCGGGACGTCGGAGCGCATGCTGATCGGCTCGGGGTCGGGCCTGACCACCTTCTCGATCGGCGGCGTGACCGCGCCTGCCGTCTCAACAACCGACAACAGGACGGCCTCGACCCTGCTGGTCAAGCTGGTGTTCAACGGTCCGGGCACAGCCGAGACGGCCTCGTTCTTCGTCAATCCCGACTTCAACCAGGCGGAGAACAGTCCCGCCAACACCGCCGCGAAGGTCGGGGACTTCACGACCACCTTCGACAACGTGGACATCAACCGCATCCGCATCGGCGGGGGTATCGGCAACGCGTCGCAGGCGTTCGTGCCGCACGTCATCGACAACTTCTCGATCTTCCAGTCGACGTCGCCCACCGATACGCCGTTCGTCCCCGAGCCCGCTTCGCTGACAGTGCTCGGCATTGCCGCCTTCGTCGGGTTGACCCGTCGTCGCGCCCGCTGATTGGCGACCTCGATTGAAGTGACCATTCGTCTTCATGGTCCTGGCATCCCGGTCGCGAGAGGCAGCAACCATGATCGTTTCCAGGATCCGATCCATTCTTCCCTGAGGACTCGCGTATGGCGCGCCTTCTTCGATGCTCCGCCCTCGCCGTCCTCGTTCTGTCGACGCTCGGGCTGCGCGCGCCACTTTGGGCGCAGACGACGCTCTTTAACGACGTGCTCGTGCCGGGCGTCGTGATCGCTCACAGCCCCAAGTCCACGGGCATCTGGTACGCCTCCCCCGCGATGGCCATCCTGCCCGACGGCAGTTACGTCGCTTCGCACGATGCATCATCGCTGCGCAAGACGATGGTCCATCGCTCGAGCGACGAGGGGAAGACGTGGAGTCATGTCGCCACACTCGACGAGGCGGGGTTCTCCAATCTCTTCGCGCATGAGAACGCGCTCTTTCTGTTGGGCACGACGGGCGGGTCGAGCAGCCTGGTCATCCGTCGTTCCACCGACGGCGGCAGGACGTGGACGACGCCCAGGGACGCCGCGACGGGCTTGCTGAAGCCCGCAACGAAGCAGGTCGTCTACCACACCGCCTCGGTGCCCGTCCTCATTGCCAAGGGGCGCATCTGGCGAGGTTACGAGTCGCGTCCAACGGCGCCGGAAACGAAGGACGCATTCCGTGCCGGCGTCATGAGTGCGCCGGTGAGCGCGGACCTGCTGAACGCCGCGAGCTGGACGTTCACCAACGAGGTACCGAGCGCAGCGGACTGGCTGCCCGATGGGAACTTCAAATCCTGGCGGGAGGGCACGGTCGTCGCCGATCGAGACGGCAACGTCCTGAACATCATCCGCGTCGACGTGCCCAAGGGCGCATCCGAGAAGGCCGCGATCATGCGCGTCCGCAGCCCGACGTCGATCACCTTCGATCCGGCGAAGGACATCATCGACTTCAACGGCGGCGCGAAGAAGTTCACCATTCGCCGTCACCCCAAGTCCGATCGCTACTACGCCATCGTCAGTTTGATCACCGACGAGAACCGCGACGCGGCCGTGCTGCCCAGCTCTCACCGCAACATCGCGGCCGTCGTCGAATCCCCGGACCTGCGAACCTGGACGGTGAAGCGCATCGTGCTCAAAGACCTGTCCGACATGGCGAACATCGGCTTCCAGTATTGGGACTGGCAGTTCGACGGTGACGACATCGTTGCCGTTTCGCGGACGGCCTTTCCGGACGGCATGGGTGGCGCCACGCGCTTTCACGACGCGAACTTCTTCACGTTTCACCGATTCGAGAACGTGCGGGCCCCAACCCGGTGATGGCGCTCTTTCGCCGGCGACGGCCCTGGTTTCATGCCGCTGCGCCGGAGACGTCCTCGATAGATCACGTATAGATCTATGAAAGAGATTCTATATATCTGTGGTAAAGTATCTTATGGCATATTATTATCTTGAAAATTTCTCCTGTATTTCTCGGATGGAAATGGCAATACTGTCGAAGATGCTGAGAACTCTGACGATCGCAGGCGTCGCGGCGTGCCTTCTGGGCAGCGTGCCCCCGGCACGCGCGCAGCAGCTCGAGCCGCTCAAGTTCAATCATCCCGGACTGGTCGTTGACCTGGGCGTCGGCCTCTGGGCGACACCCATGCCCATGGACTACGACCGTGATGGCGACCTCGACCTGGTCGTCGTCTCCCCCGATAAGCCATCAAACGGGATCTACTTCTTCGAGAACCCCGGCGGCGCGCAAAAACTCCCGGTCTTCAAGCCCGGCGTTCGTGTCGAGAAGGCTCAACACGACTTTCAGATTTCGTACGTCGACGGCAAGCCCCGCATCCTTCGGCCCGGCGAAGAGTGGGTCGACTTCCACAAGGGCGGAACCACCAGCAAGGTGAAACTGCCCGTCGCGAGCAAGGACGTCCACGTCGCCAAGGGCCGGCTGCGCGGCAACCTCTGGAGCTACGTCGATTTCGACGGCGATGGGATTCAAGACCTCGTGGTCGGAATCGGCGATTGGACCGACTACGGGTGGGACGACGCGTTCAACGAAAAGGGGGAATGGACGAACGGGCCGCTTCGCGGGTTCGTGTACGTCCTGCGAAACACCGGCACGAACGACAAGCCATCCTACGCTCCCGCGCAGCGCCTCGAAGCGGGTGGGAAGCCGATCGATCAGTACGGCTCCCCGGCGCCGAGCTTTGCCGACTTTGATGGCGACGGGGACCTGGATCTGGTTTGCGGCGAGTTTCTTGACAAGCTCACGTACTACGAGAATCAGGGCTCCCGCACCGAGCCGCGATACGCCGCTGGAGCTTACTTGTCCCACGACGGGAAACCGATCGTGATGGACCTGGAGATGATCCAGCCGGTCGCGATCGACTGGGACGGCGACGGCGACGCGGACTTGATCGTGGGGCAGGAAGACGGTCGCGTCGCACTCGTCGAGAACACCGGTATGAAATCGGCCGAGGGCGCGCCGGCATTTCTGCCGCCCGTTTTTTTCAAGCAGGTCGCCGACGACGTCAAGTACGGATCGCTGGCGACGCCGGTGTCGTCTGACTGGGACGGCGACGGTGACCTCGACCTCATCGTCGGCAACGCGGCGGGCTACATCGGCTTCATCGAAAACCTCGGCGGCAATCCGCCGAAGTGGGCAGCGCCCAAAGACCTCGAAGCGGACGGGAAGGTCATCCGTATCCTCGCGGGTGAGAACGGCTCGATCCAAGGCCCCTGCGAGGCGAAATGGGGTTACACGACGCTGAGCGTGGCCGACTGGGATCACGATGGGCTGGCGGATCTGGTCGTCAACTCGATCTGGGGCAAGGTGGAGTGGTATCGCAACATCGGCACGAAATCCGCCCCGAAGCTGACGTCGGCGGCGCCGATCGAAGTGGCCTGGGCGGGGGCCGCGCCCAAGCCGGAGTGGAACTGGTGGAAGCCGGCCGGCAATGCGCTTGCGACGCAATGGCGCACGACCCCCGTCGTGGCCGACCTGAACCGCGACGGGCTCAACGACCTGGTGATGCTCGACCGCGACGGGTTCCTCTCCCTGTTCGAGCGGAAACGCGTGGACGGCCGATTGCAGCTCATGCCGCCCAGGCATGCGCTGCGAGTCGCCGTGGGCGACGCGTCGGTCTTCGATCACAACCACAAGCCGGTCACCTTCGACACCGATCAAGATGGCCAGAACGATCTGGCAGCGCTTGGCAAGGACGGCAGCCTCACGTTCTATCACACCAAGCCCACCACGCCTGGACCCGCCGGCTTCGTTCCGAACAAGCGCGCCGATCGGTCCAGCGATTTGGTCTACGAGACCGAAGGGATCGCATCGGAACCAGCGCTGCGCCTCACCGGCGGCTGGGCGGGTCGAAGCGGTCGGCGAAAGCTGTGCGTCGCCGATTGGGATGGTGATGGGCGGCTGGACGTGCTGGTCAACAGCACCAACATCAACTTCCTTTGCAACGTCAGCGCGGCGAACGACGCGTACGTTTTCAAGGACATGGGGCAACTCGACGAGCGGGTGCTGGCGGGGCACGACACCTCTCCGTCAACGACTGACTGGGATGGCAACGGCGTCCTCGACCTCATCGTCGGCGCAGAAAATGGAGTCATCTACTACCTGAAGAATGCGCGCCCGAGTTCGGCGTCGCCCCAGGTGAAAGCGCACGCCTCGCCTTAGAGGCCATCGCTAAAGGTGAACTTGAGTGATTCTTTGTCCTCGATTGGATTCAAATGAAGAGCATCCCTTTACCGACTACGCTCCGCGGCATCATTCCACCGATGGTGACGCCGTTGTCCGACCAGGACGCACTCGACGTTGAGGGCATGGAGCGGCTGATCGAGCACCTCATCGGCGGAGGCGTCAGCGGCTTGTTCATCCTGGGCACGACGGGTGAGGGCCCGAGTCTCGGGTACAGCGTTCGCAGGGAGTTGGTGGTGCGCGCGTGCCGTCAGGTGTTTGGGCGTGTGCCGGTGCTCGTGGGCATTACCGACTCCGCGCCGGCCGAATCGGTCCGCCTGGGACGGTTCGCCGCGGACGTGGGGGCGCAAGGGCTCGTGCTGGCGCCGCCGTTCTACTTCCCGCAGGATCAGGATGATTTTCTTGAGTACACCCGGGCGATCGTCAAGCAACTGCCGCTGCCGGTGTTCCTGTACAACATGCCGACGCACACGAAGCTTCACCTGGCGTCGGAAACCGTCCGGCGGCTGCTGGACATGCCGCAGATCGTCGGTTTGAAAGACAGCGCGCCCGGCGCTGCGTGTTTCCACGAGGTTCGCAAGTGGATCTCGCGTGATCGCCCGGAGTTCTCGCTGCTCATCGGGCCGGAGGAACTGCTCAGCGAATGCATGCCGCTCGGCGCGCATGGCGGCGTGTGCGGCGGCGCGAACGTCTTTCCGTCTTTGTTCGTCGATCTCTACCAGACGTGCGTGCGCGGCGAACAGGCGCGCGTGGCGATGCTCCAGGATCAGGTCCTGCGCTTGGCCACGACGATCTACGCGGTGGGCAACACGTCCTACGCGCCGATCCGAACCATCAAGGGAGCGCTGGCGTGCCTTGGCATCTGCGGCGATCGCCTGGCTTCGCCACTCCAGAGTCTGAGCGATCTCCAACGCGATCAGATTCGACAGACCTTGGCCGATCAGCAAGCCCTGCCCGCCGGTGGCGTTCAACGCGACGCACCTGCGCGGGGAGCGCGACGGGTTTTCGGGCAAGCCGCCGCTGGGTTGTCAGCGGCCGCCACCGGGCTGCGGTAAGGGCAGTATCCCGTCTGCGGTAATGCCGTGGAAAATGATCGTAAACCGTTATCGTCAAAACACTTGATCTTGGTCTGTTTCAGTGAAATTGGCATTTGTTTCCACAACGGTTCGGTGATATGTTTACCGCCATGCAGGCACCGGTAGCTCGCCGCCGCGGCAAGTCGATCGCCGACGTCGCGAAGTCGGCAGGGGTTTCTCCGGCCACGGTGTCGCGGGTCATCAACAAACGTCAGGGCGTGTCCCCCGAGATCGTTCGCGCGGTGCGCGAAGCCATGGCCACGCTGGGCTATCAACCGCCTCCGCTCGATCGCCGACCGGGCCGGCGGGTCGTGCTTCCCGGAAAGGAAACGCCGCGGACGATCGCGGTCGTATTGCTCGACGAATTGTACAGCCACACCCCCGGCGTATTTGCTGCGCACCTGCGCGGAATCGAACTTGAGGCTGCCGAGCACGGCCGCGCCGTCATGGTCGCTCACCTGACCAGGCCGGGCAAGCTTTCCCCCGTGTTGTCGGGCAAGCAGATCGAAGGGTTCATCCTGATGGGCTCGCGCGCGGCGCCCGGCCTGCTCCACTCGTTGGAGCGGTTCCCATCGCTGTGGATGAGTTCCCACCACGGTCCCGGGGGGGACTCGGTCCTGGCGGGAAATCAGCAGATCGCCCAACTCGCCGCCGACTACCTCTTGCGTCGCGGCCACCGTCAGTTGGCGTTCCTCGCGGTGATGTCGAGCTATCCCGCTTATCCCGCGCGCGCCCAGGCGTTCCAGTTCTTCGCGAACAACGCCGGCGCGACCGTGAACGTGTTCATGGACAGCGTGCCGGCATCGGAGGAGTTTGAGTTCCCGGGCATGCCGGAGCTGACGAAGCGCGTCAACGCGCTGGTTGATCAACTGATCGCCACGTCGCCGCGGCCGACCGGGCTCTTCGTGCCCAACGACATGATCACCGCGCTCGCTTACGTTGCCCTCCGCGCGCGTGGGGTTCTTCCGGGGCGCGACGTGGACGTGATCTCGTGCAACAATGAGCGATCCTACCTGCTGGGGCTCGACCCGCGGCCGGCAACCATCGACATCGGCTCCGAGATCATCGGGCGCAGGACCGTCGAGCAACTGCTGCGGAAGATTCGCCGCCCCGAGGAAACGCGGCAGGTTCAGATTGCGATCTCGCCGGTGCTGATCGAGCCGGGGAGCTGGTAGCCTGGGCGGTGTGGAGGCGATGAAGAGCGCGAAGTAGCTCGTCAGGAGCGAGGTGGACGCCCCGCAAAACTGAACTTGGCGTTCATCGACGCCGTCAGAGAACGCGGGCGACGACCGGGCTTGCCGGGGCCGGGCCGGTGGATTCGCCGACGAACAAGTTGACCTGTTTGGGCTGTACGAGGAGCGGGCCTTCCCACTCGCCGTCGCCGAACATCCACTGCACCGCCTGGCGGAGGTAGAGCGCGCGTGACGGGGACTCCAGCGCGGTCAGGCTCTTGAGCAGGTAGCGGCCGAGCCCCTCGTCGTTGACGGCGCAGACGGAGACGTGTCGGCCGATCTCGAGCTTCCCCTCGTGCAGCGCGCGCATCGCGCCGATCGCGGCCGGACCGGTCGTGCAGAACTGGGCGGTGCCCATCGGGCGGCCCTCGCGCAGCAGGTCCTTGACCAGGCGATAGGCGCCTTCGATGGGCTCGAAGATGGGCTGCGAGCGGAGTTGGCCGCTCAGTCCCTGGCTCTCGATGAACACGCGCCAGGTTTCGATACGATTCTCGATGACGGCATCGCTGGACTGCGTATTGATGCAGTCGATCCGCTTGTGGCCGAGGTGCGCCAAGTGCTCCAGCAGGCGCACTTCCTCGGCCGGGGGGAAGAGCACGACCGACGGCAGGCCGCGGGCCGTCTCGTCCTGATCCAGCACAATCAACCGGCAGCGGCTCCGACGGATGTTGGCCATGACCAAGTCCGGGATCGGCTCGATGCTGCGGAGCAGGAAGATGCCGTCGCACGTCCCCAAGGCCTCGCTGATGCAGGGGTCGGCCCAGTGGGCGTAGGACGTCGAGCGGAAGGTCGTCGGATAGCCTTCGAGCGCGGCCTGCACGCCTTCGCGCCACATTTCCGCGTCGAGCGAGACGCTCGCGGGCGTCAAGAAGCCGATGGTGCGATTGCCCGACGGCGAGCGGTGGTGCTGGGCGACGACGAGGCGCCCGTTCTCCAGCCGCGTGAGGACGCCCTCCTCGAGAAGTTGCTTGGTCGCCACCCGTACGGTGGTCCGGCTGATGCCCAGCGCCATCGCCAGCCTGCGCTCGCTGGGCATCGGCGCCAGCGGCTGATCGGCGTGGGCGATGCGCTTGAGCAGCAGTTCGGCCGCGGCATTCGCTTTCTTCGTTGCCAAGAAACCTCCTGGGAACCGCCCCGGGGGGGGACATTGACACGATCCCCTCACAATCACGGCCTGGAAGCGTGCGATTGCCGGATAACAACATAGTACCGTTTCTGGTCGACTTTTGGCAACCGCTGAGTTTTGCGAACGCCGACTTTCCAGCCCTCAGGCAATATGCAATCGGTGCTGTCCAAAAAAATACCAATTTTGGACTAGACGCTTGGCTGTCTGCGGTGTAGATTCTGAACCGGCGGACGAATCAGCTTCCCGCACCCGTGCGGGCTCATTTCCAACCTGATTCAGTCTAGAAACCAGGCGCGAAAGGAGACTGTCATGCAAGCAGGGGACGTAACCCATCGTCGAGCGTCATGCGGGTGGGTGCCGGCAATCGCAGGTCGCCGCGGGGGGCTGCGGGGGTTTACGCTGGTCGAACTACTGGTCGTGATCGGGATCATCGCCCTGCTCATCTCGATCCTCCTCCCGGCGCTCAACAAAGCACGATCAGCCGCCAACGGCGTTGCCTGTGCCGCCAATCTGCGGTCGATTGGGCAAGGCTTCGCGCTGTACGCCAACGCGAACAGGGGCTACGTCCCTTCCATCTATATGGAGTTCGCGCCCGATCGCCCCGCCGTGCGTCGTGTTGCCTGGACCGAGTCGATCGGTAAGTTCATGGGTTTCAAGAGTTACACGAGCGTCTATGGCGGAACGCACGACGCTCGCGATGGATCGGGTCTGCCTAATCCCGTCTACATGGGCCCGCCAAAGGGTCCGTTCCTCTGTCCCGCCAACCAAGAGATGTTCATTCACAGCAATCTGAACTACAACGGCTCCTACCCGTTGCCCGACCCGCCGACTGTGCCTATCTCCGGTCGCGGCTGGTCGTCATACGTCATCAACGCCAAGATGGGCGGCAGCAACGCCAACAACACCCCTAATAATGCGAAGCCAGGGTTTGTTCATCTGCTGGCCAAAGGCTCGGCGGAAGTCTACCTGGCTTTCGACGGCCAGGCGTCCTGGATCGTCGGCACAGACCGCGTCGCAAACCCGAACGCGGCAGGCAACCACTGCGAACGAAGCGACGCGATTTGTCCGATCGCCACGACCGCGGGTGAGATCATTCATAATCGCGGCATCGCCGCCTTCCGTCATGGCAGCCGCCTCCCCGCGGCTGCAACGCTCAACATGCTCTATTGTGACGGCCACGTCGCTGAAGTGGCGCGTACGGCCATGCCGAGCAAGCTCAACAATAACTTGAGCGACATCGGCAACCGAGGCCGTGGGAACGTTGACTGGGAACCGCCGTGGTTCCCGTTGGGCAAGAATTCCGGCAGCTTGACCTGGTAGCCATGGGCATTCGGGAAAACCTTGCGAAACATCAAAAAGCAACGGCGGTAACCGCGGGGGCGGTCATCGTCGCGGCGCTGGTGTTCTTGCTGCTGTCGCAGGGCGGCGGTGCGCCCTCGCCATCGTCTCTCAGTTCGGCCTACTTTAGCGCCGACGACGGCGCCACCTATGCCGGCGGGGATGGCCGCCAAGTCCGCGAGATGGAGGCTCTCAACCCGCCGAAGTACCTTGCGACGGTGTTCCAACCGCGTGAAGGCGGCGCGGCTTTCGTCGGCTACCTCACCCGGCTCCCGCCGGCTTCACTTGATGCGTTCAACAAAGCGCTGACAGAGATCACGCACCAGAAGGCGACCCTCAAGCAAACCGATCCAGCGCTCGATAACGCCGTCGAGGCATACAACAAAAAGGTGCTCGCAATCATGGCGACCACCGAGGTCAAACGGCCGGGTGCGGCGAACAAGTGGGTGGTCCTGGCTTCGTCGGAAGGCCAGGAGATCATCAGCAACATCAAGTCGCCCTCCGGCTCGACCAATGTCAAGCAGGTCTATCCGGGTTGAGTGAATGCCCACAAGCCCGTCTGTTCGCCGGCTTCAGGACGTTGCGGGGACATCTTCACGGCCAGCATGAGTCCCCTCCGGCCGCGCCTGACCCGCGTGGGGTGTCGTTTTGGTTTCCCCCCTCAGGAAGATGAGGTAGCTTCAGTGAATACCGTGCGGCCCTCGTGTGTTACGGCGGCGTCCGAGGCGATCGTCGCCGGCGCCATGACCGCCGCGGCGTCCGCCCACAGCCGCGGTTCCCGTTTTCCGAGCTACCAGGGCCGCGTCATGTGCGGCTACCAGGGTTGGTTCCGCGCGCCGGGCGACGGGACCGGGGAAGGGTGGGGCCACTATGCGGCGCGGGGGAGGCTCGACGCGGAGCACGTGCACATCGATCTCTGGCCCGACGTCAGCGAGTACGAGCGGACATACGAGACCGCGCTGACGAACCGGGACGGCACGCCCGCGCGCTTGTTCAGTTCGTGGGACGCCAGCACGGTCGACCTGCATTTCAAGTGGATGCAGCAGTACGGCATTGACGGGGTCTTCGTACAGCGGTTCTTCAGCGGGCTGCAAACCGGGCAGGGCCGCCAGCGCAGCCGCGTCGTCCTCGAGCACGCCTTGGCCGCGTCGCGGAAGCACGGGCGCGCGCTGGCGGTCATGTACGACCTGTCGGGATTGCGCAGCCGCGGCGAAGACTGTTCGGCGGTCATCGCCGACTGGACGGAGCTCGTCGACGATCTGCGGATCACCTCGCAGGGCACGGACCAGACCTACCTCTACCATCGCGGCAAACCGCTGGTGGCGATCTGGGGGCTGGGCTTTCCCGACCGCCCGTACGACATCCGGGACATCGGGATCGACCGGCTGATCGACTTCCTCAAGAACGATCCGACGTACGGCGGCTGCAGCGTGATGCTCGGGGTGCCGAACTACTTCCGCGAGCTCGACGTCGATTGCCGGCCCGACCCGTACCTGCACGAGGTGATGGCCAAGGCCGACGTGGTCATGCCGTGGACCGTCCAGCGGTTTACGCCGCTCCTGCACGAAGACGCGGCGCGGTACGCGGCACAGGTGAGGGCGGACGCCGCCTGGTGCTCGGCCCGCAAGCTCGACTACGCCGCCTGCGTGACGCCGGGATTCAGTTGGTGCAACCTCGGTAAGGAGGAGTTCGGCGGCGCGCCGCCGCTGAACCAAATCCCGCGCCGCAGAGGTGCGTTCTACTGGAGCCAGATCGACGGCGCGGTGCGGTCGGGGGCGAAGATGATCTACGTCGCGATGTTCGACGAAATGGACGAGGGCACGGCGATCTTCAAGTGCACCAACGAGCCCCCGGTGGGTCCGCAGTCGTGTACCTACGAGGGGCTGCCGAGCGACCACTACCTGTGGTTGACGGGGGAGGCCGGGCGACTCCTCCGCGGCGACCTGCCGCTGGGCGCGCTGCCGGCGGCGAGCCAACCACCGAAGCGCGAGATGCCCGGGCCGGAGGTCGCGCGATGACCGGGAGGTTTCCATGTGCTCCTTGCTGCCTCCGATCACCGTCAGGCTGCCGTTCTGGGTTGTCGCAATCGCCCTGGTCGCCCCAGCGATCAGCGCCGCGGACGCTCCGTCAACCGCGTCCACCCGGGGCGGATCCGCGTCCATCGTCGATCCTTCGACGCTCACCGGGAAGGTCATGTGCGGCTACCAAGGGTGGTTCAACACGCCGGAGGATGGCGCCGGCCGCGGGTGGGTGCACTGGGGCCGCGGCGCAATGGAGCCGGGGAAGGCGTCGGTCGAGATGCTCCCCGACGTCTTGGAGCTCGACCCCGAGGAGAAGTTCCCCACCGCCTTCCGCTTGGCCGGCGGCTCGGTCGTTGAGGTCTTCAGTTCCTTCAACCGCAAGACGGTCGTCCGGCATTTCAAGTGGATGCGCGACCACGGCATCGATGGCGTTTTCCTCCAGCGGTTCGGCAACGGGATCGGGAACCCGCGGGTGATGACGCATTACGACCGCATCCTCGCCAACGTCCGCGCGGGAGCGGAAGCGTACGGCCGCGCCTACGGGCTGATGTACGACTTGTCTGGAATGAAGGACGGCTGCGCGGCCACCGTCATCGACGACTTCAAGGCGCAGGTTGACCAGACACGGTTCATCCGCGATGCGCAGTACATCCACCACAACGGCAAGCCGGTCGTGGTGGTGTGGGGCATCGGGTTCGGGAACGAGCACCGGCCGAACCTCTACGCGGACGGCTTCAAGATCGTGGACTTCCTCAAGAACGACCCGACCTACGGCCAGAACACCGTCATGGTCGGCGTCCCCCACTGGTGGCGCGAGTCCAAGCCCAAACCCCCGGAGACGCGGGCGGACTTCGACAAGGTCCTGAAGCTCGCCGACATCATCCAGCCCTGGGGAGTCGGCTCGTACGGCGACCTCGCGGGCGTAACGCGTAACGCGGAACAGCGGTGGATGCCCGACTTGGCCTGGTGTCGGGCCAACGGGCGCCAGTACATGCCGGTCGTTTTCCCCGGGTTCAGTTGGAACAACCTCAAGCCCGGCGCGCCGTTCAATCAGATTCCGCGGCTCGGCGGGCGGTTTCTGTGGCAGCAGTTCGTCGAGGCCAGGCGGCTCGGTATGCCCATGGTGTACGTCGCGATGTTCGACGAGCTCGACGAGGCGACGGCGGTCTTCAAGGTGACCAACGCGATCCCACCCGACGGCAAATCGCGGTTCCTCTCGCTCGAGGGGCTCCCCAGCGACCACTATCTCAAGCTCGTCGGCCAGGGCGCACGCCTCATCCGCGGCGAGATCACGCCCGACCAGGAGCACGTGATCAAGAGCACGCCGACGTCGCGACCGTGAGGCCCCCAGCCGGGATGCGATGACCTGACCAACCTGATGTCTAAGGGCGGATGCCGGCGGACTCGGGCGGCGGCGCACCGCTCGTGGAGATCCGCCTCGGCAAGGGCGTCGTCATCGCCAGTGAGATGCGGCTGTCGGCCAGGGGCAGAGATCCGATCGCCGAGCGGCTGCTGGCTAACATCGTGAACTACCTCAGCGTCGGGGCATCGGTCGGCCCGTGATCGTGTTCCGAGATCCGGAGGTACGCGCGATGGCCGGAGATGCTCGATCTCGCGCGGGCGGAAATGAGAAAGCCCTTCGACGTGCTCGCCGAAGGGCTACTTGTCTCATCCAGTCGGCGGGCTGGCTAAGGGACTCTATTTGTTGATGGATGAACTCGCGCGCCAAGAGTTGAGGCTTGAGCAACTTGGCTCTGAGGTTGAAGAGTTCGCACGGCGCGCACCTGCAAGTTGGAGCTATGACCAAAAGCTGTGGATGAAGGCGCGGCAATAAAAGCGGCGTACCTTGGGTGATTGATGCGACTCAGTCACCCGTTCGGCCAACGAGGCCGGGAAGGATACGCCACATGTCATCATCTGC
>JBAUGM010000306.1:0-7838 GCA_049679725.1 Tepidisphaeraceae bacterium | reverse complement strand
CTCCCACGCAGCCAGCGCGACGGCGGCCAGCAGAAGCAGCAGGGAGAGCACGCGGCGGCGCATCCCGCAAGCCTACGGCTCCGCGCCGCCGCACCCGTGCGCTCCTCGGTAAACTCGGCCGCACGCGGACGTAGCTCAGTTGGTAGAGCGCAAGCTTCCCAAGCTTGAGGTCGCGGGTTCGAGGCCCGTCGTCCGCTTCTTTCGAAAGCCCCGGTGATCCGGGGCTTTCTGCGTTTCGGCGCGCGTGCTGGTACCGGCGGTGGACCCGCAGCGCACGCACGAGTTCGACGCGGCCCGCCACGGTCCCGAACGGCGAGCGCGGCTCGCCCTGCTCTGCGGCTAGCATGCGGCTACTTTTCGTATTACACTATTCGGCGGGAAGATCCACGGCTCGGCACGCAAGCACGGCGTCGCCGACGAGGACATCCTTCACGCGATCGACCATGCGTTTGTCATCGAGGACATCGGCGAGGAACCAGACCGCTGGCTCGTGCTCGGCCCGGATCGCGCGGCCAACATGCTTGAGGTGGTCGTACTGAGAACCGTGGAAGGCACCCAGCTGGTGATCCACGCGATGAGAATGCGCTCACGCTACGAACCACTGCTCCGACCATGAGAAACCGCACCCACGGGCACACCGCATCCGGCAACCCGATCACCGACGCAGACGTGGAACGGCTCGCCGGCGAGGCCGCGCGCGGCTACGACGTCGATGCAGTGATCGCGCGACGCGGCAAGCGCGGACGCCCGGCACTCGGCTCCGCACCCTCAAGCGTCGAGTCGGTCCGGCTCGACCCCGAGCTGCGCGACCGGCTCGCCGAGCGAGCCAGAGTCGACGGCGTGACCACCTCAGAGGTCATCCGCGAGGCGCTTCGCGACTACCTGCACGCCGCCTGACCGAGCGGCGAGCGCGGCCCTGCTCCACCGGCAGATCCGTGGGGGCATCGATGGAAGCGGCAGACCGCAGCGGGGCGCCGCCGGCCGCGAGCGACCGAGCCGCCGAAGCCCAGTTGGGATCGGTATAACGCAGCGTCGATCCTGCGCGGTTCTGCCGGGTCTACCGGCAGACTCTCGCGATGCAACAGATCTACGTCAGCGCAGCCCAGTACGGGCATGAGTGCATGCAGTGGCTGGAGAACGTTGAGGTGCTTCAGCAGATCTCGGCATCACGTGGGGGCTTCTTTGAGCATGCGGACTTTGCAGGCCGGCTTGCTGAAGCGAGACGCGAAGCAGACGGCCGGTGGCAGCTCGCCGGTCACGACGAAGCGTTCCTCGCCGGCGCGCACGCCTATCTGAACCGGACTGACGCGGCCGATCGCGCCGCAGAACTGCTTGAACTCTTGAGTGCCTGAAACACCGACGGGAGACGCTACTTCCCGCGCCGAAGATCGACCTCTCGCTGCACATGCTCGGACCAGGCAAGGGCCACTTGCTCGAGAGCACGTTCGATCCGATCCAATGCCTCATCGAGTTCGCGGTATCGCATCAACAGGTTTCCGAGGTCTCTCGCCGAGCCGAGACGCTGAGCGCGCCGACGGACCGTCTCCACCTGATCGAGTCCAATAGTGGGTCTGAAACTCTGTGCAAGTCTCTCGAGACCTCTCGCGTACGCTCGTTCGGCGCGACGAAACGCCGCGCGGGTCTTTGCGTCGACCCTGTCGCCTCTGGCGATCGCTCGCTCGAATGCATCCAGACGCCGGTCGTCGAGTCGCACCATGACGTCGCTTTTCGCCGTTACGGTCCCAGAACTCGACCCAGCGAAGCGCGAAATCGATCTCGGGTTGCGGGAGATCGTGCTTCCGCACCAGGGTGTCGAGGCGAAGAGCACGTTGTTCGAGATCCGTTTGGAGCGTCGTGGCAGCGGCTCCGATCTGGACCTCGAGAAGACGAGTGAGATGGCTGGTTATCAGTTGAGCTGCGAGGCGCGGTTCGAACAGGCCGGGATGATGGGAGACCTCGCCGGCCGTGGGCGTGTATCCCCACTCGCGCAGCTGTCTTCTCGATGTCGGCCAGCTCGACGACGCCCATCTCCCCTGAATCCGCACGAACGCTCGACCGACCGCCTTGAGGTATTCGCGACTGAGGAGCGGCAGCACCGCAGGGTTGTGATGGTCGGCGTGATGAACGCGATTTCGATAGCTGTGCCCGACGTGAAAGACAGCCTCGTCGAGCTGTTCCACGAGCAGTGGCTCAAACAGGATCAGCCACCAATCTCGGTCCTTGCTGCCTTCCCATCTGGCCCAGCTGACGCGATACGAGAAGTTGGCGCGGGCTCTAGCGCGCTCTCGCAGACCGAATCGTCTTGTCCGCATGTATCTAGGGGCCTGACCGATCGCCTCCCGGATGCGCCCGAGTTGTCGGTGCAAGAGAATCTCAGCCAGGTGGTCGATGGCGATCAGAGCCATGCGCTGCTTCGCTTCCGAGTCGCCCTGGACGAGTGAAGCCGCCTCCGCGAACTGGGCCGCGAACATCACGAATTGGGCGTCCTCGTCGACGCTGTAGGGATCGCTGATCGTCACGGCGGAAGAGTCGTCAGCGCTCGGCCTCATCGAGCAGGCGCGAGAAGCGGTATGCGTCCTCAGCGAGCAACTCGTCGATCAGATCGAGCGCCTGACCTCGTCCTCTCGCGTCTGATGCCTGAGCGTAGGCTCGGAGGACCAGTTCGCCGACTTCCTTCGAGTCCGCGGCGGCGAGGGTGCTCACACCTTTCAGCTGACCGCTGTACTGGTCGAGGAACCGCTTCGCTGCGAGGAGGACGAGCCGGTCGACCGGTTCGGTGGCGTGATCGAGCGTGATCAGCAACTGTGGCACCGCGTCTGGAAAAGCCGGGGAGTGGATCAGGTCCTCGAGCAGTCTCTCGTGCTTCGCGAGCGGTTTGTGGCGGAGCGCGGCGGCAACCTCGGCGGCGGTGTCGCGGACCTTCGCGTCCTCGTCGGAGAAGAAGTGGCGCAGAGCGGCTTCGGTGGAATCCACCTCGGATGTGATCGGCAATCGATGTGCGCAGGTGCCGGCGGCCCCGCGACGGACTATTGCGTCGCCGCTCTGCGCTTGGTCGAGCAGGTCGTCGAGGTTCAACTCAAGTGTCCCGAAAGCTGCGAGATGCCCGCCCACTTCGCGCGTTTGTTCGATCGGCGAGGCCAACATCCGCTCGATGACCGGCTTCACGAGCGCGTTGTCGCCGAAGCCGAGGTACACGATGAGGGATTGCGCCGGGCGCGAGCCCAGCAGCTCATCGTCTGCTTCGATCAGCGTCGAGAATGCGGAGACGACTTCAGAACGTGCATGGCGCAGCCCCGCCGCGAAGAGGTGCGCGACGCAGGTGCGGACGGCGACGCTCGGATCAGCCGCCAGCGTCTCGAACGATGGTGCGACGAGCGCTGTGAGCCTGCCGTCTCGGTCACTGATGAGCAGGTCACCGAGCGCATAGGCGGCAGCGCCGCGGGCGGTGTTGATCCCATTGGCGTACGGGTCACCGCTGTAATACCTGCCCCCGCTGTGACTCTCGGCCTGCCACGCCTCGTGATTGGGGTCGGGCGACTTCATGGCCCGATCGAGCAAGAGCTGGACGATGTCGTCAGGAACGTCCGGTGCGAATCGGCGCGGGACATCAACGAGGGCGCGATCGTTCTCTGCGATTCCCCATTGCGCAATGTGCCGCATCACCGTGAAGGCCTTTTGCGGCTCCACGCCTTCAGCGGAACCCAGGGCGTAGAGGACTGCGTTCGAGTACGCGGGATGGGTTGTCTCGGAGAACCGCAGGGCGAGCGCTGCAAAACGAGCTGGATCCGCTTGCGCCTCTTCGCCCAGCACCATCGCCTGGGAAGGGGCGCCGCCGGTCCAATGCTCGTAGTCGGTTCTGTCGTCACCGTGCTTGGCGATCGCGCGCAGCCATTGCTCGTCGCTCATCTTCGCTGCTTTTGGCTGCGGAATCGGAGCACCGATCGAGCCGACCATGATCCCCATCGGCGGCGGAGGCTCTTCGCCGAAGATCCGTGAAAGCTCCTGCCGTCGGCGACGCCCAGTTGCGGACAGGCGCTGCTCGGGCAGAGCGGTCAGAAGGGTCCATGACGATAACCCTCGCGGACGGTCCTCCCACCTCGGGCGGAGTCTCAGAAAGAGCTGTTCCAGCGTCGCAACCTGCGGATCGCTCAGGTGAGGCGATGCTGCGATCACCATCTGCCGCGTGGTCCAGAACGGGTTGCCGCTGTAGCCAGAGTGGAGCCGGTGGTCCCCTTGGGTCAACAGTTCGACCATCCAGTCCGCGTATGCAACTCCATCCGCCGCCAAAGCCTCGTAGAGCAGCCACTGAGCCGCATCGTGCGGGTCAGTGGCCAACTGCTCCAAGAGCGGCCGTACCTCGGCGTGGTCTCCGGAGGTGATCGCAGCCCGCAGCGCGTCACGAGCGCCAAGGAGAAGTGCGTCATCCACGTCGTGATGAGCTTGTTTGAAGATGCGATAGCCGAAGTGCGCGTCGCTGAAGGGACGAGGCTCGCCGCTGGATGTGGCGGCCATCACCCTGAGCAGGTAGGGGATCGCGAATGTGGCGAAGGCTGTCGATGCGGATCCCGCCGCGTCGCCGATCATCTCAACAGCTCCATGGTCGCTGTCTGCGAGAGCCAGGACATGCCCGTCAGCTGCGAGCGCGAGAGGATCGGGCCGCTCGACGAACCACGCCTGCAGCAGCTCGCATGCCCAGAGCGGCTCGTCAGAACCAAGGCCGTGGGCACTCATGAACAAGTGACGGGTATCGGCGTCGAAGAGCCCTCTTCGCACGCCGTCGATTACCAATTCGGTCATCGCGCGGGACTCGTGCAGGTCGGTGTAGAACGAAACCGCTCGGAGAGCCGCGCCGTGGCGAGGACCGTCCCCCAGCTCGTTGAGAAGCGCGGCGACGTGTTCAGGTCGCTCGCGTCCGACAGTCACCATCACGTCCACCGCCCGCCCGAAGCGTTCGCCACCATCGGACAACCACGTCAGCAATTCGCCCTCGGCGTTGAGCCGGTCGAACCAGCCCGGCGTCCGCAGCATGCTCCACAACCGCTCCACGTAGCGAGGCTCGTCACTGATGCAGCGCTTGACCAGTTGCCAGTCAGCGGACGTCGGCGTCTCGAGTGCGCGGAGGAGCGCGATGACGACGTCCTTGATGTGGAAGCGGATATCGGGATGGCTGAGCAGTGAGCCGACCTCGGTCAGAAATCGCCCCGGTTCTTCGGCGCGGAGATGGACGAGAACCTGACGGACTTGTGCGCGGCGAAAGAGCTCCTGTTCGGATGCCAGCAGGAACTCCAGGAGGCTCTCGTCGCCGAGCAGCCAGCTGCGAGCAAACGCGTAGTCGAAGAATGCCTCATGGAAGAAGCGCAGGCGGGTGCCGTCACGGACCAGCACGTGCTCGGAAGACATGACGTCGGCGTCCTTATGCAGGTCCCTCTCGTCGAGCGCGGCGAGCGCCGCGTAGAGACGCTGGTTCCCGCTCATGTTTTCGACCAGCGTCTTGGCGGTGTCTCCGAAGCGGATCCGCATGCCGGCGCGGATGTCGCAGGCGCGGCGCTTCTGGTCGTAGAAGGCGTCCATCAGGTCCTTCGCCGAGGTGAACGTCAGCGCTGTGCTCTCACCTGCAACCGCCTTCAGGAGGACCAGGTGGAGCGGAGTGCGCAGGAGCGCCTTCTGTTGCTTCGTCAGCGTGTCGGGTGCAAGCCCCATCCCCGCGACCGCAGCGGTCACCTGGGCGTCCGTGAGCGGCGCGACACCCAACTGGTCTGCCAGACCTCGCTCGCCGACGAGATCGCGAAGACGATGGTCGTTGTCGATGTCGAACTGGCGGCAAGCGAGCAGGACGCGCATCCCAGGGAACGCCTTGGCCTCTCGGATGAGATCGGCGACGTGTTGAAACGTCGTCGGCATGCGACCTGAAGCGAGGCTGACCGCGTCCAACTGGTCGACGACCAAGAGGCAGTCTCTGCCTTCGGCGATCGACGCCAACGCTGCGGCCGGCGAGCAGGGCAGGCCGAGACGGCTTACTCCGAGCTCGTGCGTCGATGAGAACGCCTCGATCTGATCGAGCCGCATCGCCAGCACGGGCCAGCCGTCCGCCAGCTCTGTCACCGCTTCGTGCAGCACCGCGCTCTTGCCTTCTCCGGCAGCCCCCGAGACGAGCAAGACACTCGAGGCGCCGGCGCGCAACCGTTGGACGACTTCTTTGGCCTCGGAGCGCGCGATCGCTGGGGCCAGCAGCTCATCACCGACGCTCGTTGCCCAGGAGCGGAATGTGCTCTCGATCGCGAGGTGCGTTGACGGTGTTGCGAGTTGCGCGCGACGCAGCCCGTAGTCAGCGAGCGCACGTTCGATGGTCTCCGCATCGAGCGTTTTTCCGAGGTTGTCCCAAGCCACGTCGGCGAGCGCCGTGGCCGCCGTCCGACCGTGCGCTCCGGTCAGCATCGTCTCGGACAGCGCAGCGTTGGTGTGCACCAGATGCCGTTCGTCGGGCCACAAGGCGTGCGTGTTCTGGAGGAAAGCGAACGCCTCGTCGACGCCTCCCCACTCGGCGGCCAAGAATGCGAACTTTGCGCCGAGTTCCTCGGTGAGGTTCTCGACGAAGGTGACCGGGTCGTCGCTCGTCTGAGCCGTCGTCGCGAGTTCGTCGAGATCGCGGCACGGGACAACGGAGACGAACCAGAACGCTCGGCCGCGCTGGATCTGAGCCGTTGCCGCGGCCAAGACCCCCTCATTGCGCAGGTCCCGCAGCGTCCAGCCATTCCGGTTCCCGCGCTGGCGCTTGACCTGATGCGCTTCGACGCGGTTTGGTCCGTTCAGCGCGAACTCAACGCCGGCTCCGGGTTCGCCTCGTTCCTCGATCACGATCGAGGTCGCGTGACCCACCAGCACGCGCAGCATCGCCGCGACCGTCCACCGGCCCTCGTACCGGTTGCCGAACTTGTCGGCCTCTCCGCCGCGGGCTGGGCTCACTGCAGTCCATATTGCCACCGGGGACGCTTACGAGCGCCGGGTCTTCGGTCGCTTTCGCGTCACGCGAGTCGCGGATGGAGTACCTATCCGCCGGTCCACCGCTGCGAAGCCCCCAACCCCAACGTTCTTGAGTTGTCACGGGATTCCGTGAGGCTTTCGAGCGGGCTCAGAAACTCGCGGGATCGCCCGCATAGCAATGAAGCTCTGACTTCTAGGTTATGCATTCCGCTCCCTAAATCGTGCATTCCGGTCTCGCCGGAGGAGGGGGCCGGAATGCAAAACTTGGGGACCGGAATGCAGCTCTGCGGAGCGGGCTGTGCGATATGGGAGGCGGAAATCAGGGGGCTCTGAGCAGTTGAGGGGATGAAACTCACGCTGTCTCGACATGGGTCAGAGGAGCGCTGTTCGGGCGCGCCATGACACGAAGGAGGCGCCGCCGTATGGACCGGGGAATGCGGCAGCCGGGGGAACCGCGGCGGCGGACCACGCGGAAGAATGTGATGACGGCGGCGGAGGTGCTCAGCGACGTAGTGCTACGCTGTGCCACACGATGGACGTCTCGGTTCGAGAGCTGCGCAATCACACCGGCCGGGTGGTCTCCGCGATCGAAGCCGGAGAGCCGGTGGTGCTGACCGTGCACGGGCGGCCGGTGGCGGACATCGTCCCCCGGCGCGTTGCGAGCGAGCGGCGGCCGAGCGATCTTCTGCTCGCGGACCTGAGCGCGATCAGCGCCCGCGCCGCAGAGCTGGGTGTCGAGTCGGACGCGGCCGACTTCGATGTCGGTTGGACGACCGACGACCTGCTCTCGTGAGCGGGTACGTCGCTGACACGAGCGTCTTCGTCGCCGCCGAGCAGCAACGGCCGCTCGGCGCGCC
>JBAUGM010000305.1:0-1838 GCA_049679725.1 Tepidisphaeraceae bacterium | reverse complement strand
AACGTTGTCATCCTGAGGTACTCCGAAGGATCTGGCCGATCCGTCGGTGAAGCCAGATGCTTCGGAGTACCTCAGCATGACACGGGATGGTCGCGACGGTCGAGAATCGTGGCCGGCTATTTAGTCTGATCCCCTCTCCCTGCCTGCGTTGAGCGCAGTCGAAACGTACCCGGGGAGAGGGAGCAAGAGGCACCATCGATGAGCGCCCTGCCGCCGCCCGTTCCATACGCGCAGCCCGTGTCGTACGCATCGGCGCAGACAAGCTCCGCGGACGACCAGCACCTGCGACTGCTCGCGCTGTTCCACTACATCTGGGGCGGGATCACCGTCGCGTTCTCGTCGCTCGCGATCATCTACATCATCCTGGGTGGGATCATGCTCGCCAGCCCGAACAGCCTCGCCTCGCCGGGCCAGCCCCCGCCGCCGGCGCTGGTGGGGTGGATGTTCGTGCTCATGGGCGGGGTGTTCCTCGTGCTCGGGTGGACCCTGGGCGGGTTGACGATCTACAGCGGGCGTTGCATGAGCCGCCGACGCGCGCGGACGTTCTCGATCGTGATGGCGGCCATCAACTGCCTTTCGTTCCCGCTGGGCACGACGCTCGGCGTGTTCACGATCCTCGTGCTCGCCCGGCCGACGGTGAAGGCGGAGTACGACTACCGTCGGCAGCCGCACGGCGCCGTTTGACAGCGCGCGAGCGATGAATTACAAAGTTTGCGTATACTAATCTTTATCGGGGAAGACGAATGAAGCACCTTGCGAGCGTCATCCTGTTTCTGCTCACGACGATCACGGCGCGGGCGGCCGAGATCGAACCGTGGGCCGATCCCGCGATGTCGGTGAAGGACGGCGTGGCCCTCTGGCTCGACGCGACGCGACAATCCGCCGCTGCGAAGGCGAACGGCAAGCAGCTCACCGACGGCGACGCGCTCGAAACGTGGTACGACGGGTCCGGCCACCGGCGCGATCTCACGCAGCCCGTCGACGGCGCCCGCCCCCACTTCACGCCGGCAGCGGTCACGTTTGACGGAAAGGATGACCACCTGCTCCGCGATGATGAAGCGGCGCCCGCGCTCAGGGAATTCACCGCCGTCCTCGTCGTCACGCCGCGCGCCAACGACGGCGGGTTCCGTGCGTTCCTCTCGACCTCGGCCACGGGCAAGAGCGACTTCCGCACCGGCATCAACCTCGACATGGGGCCGATGGCCTCTGACGCGAGCAGCGGGTTCGACGACTTCAACGTCGAGGGATCCGGCTTCGGCGCCGCCGTCAACCTCTTCGAGCAGACGGCCGCCCCGTTCGGCCGGCCGCAGGCGCTGCTCGTCAGCGGCGGCGCGCCGGGCAAGGAAGCGATCAAGGCGTACCTTCACGGCGAGCCCACCGGCCACCGCGCCCGCGCCGATGCGCCCCCTATCGCCACGCAGCGCCTGGTCCTGGGCGCCCGCAGCTACACGCTCAACGCCAATCCCCCCATCATCGGCAGCTTCCTCGACGGCGACGTCATCGAAGTCCTCCTCTTTGACCGCGTCCTCGATGACGCCGAGCGTGCCAAGCTCAACGAATACCTCGTCAACAAGCACCCTGCCCTCGCCGCCAGCGCCCTGGCGGCGGCCGAGTCGGCGCACGCCGGCACCGCGCCGATCCAGCGCGTGAAGGACCCGCCGGCGGTGCAGGTCTTCGTCCCCGGCTTCTCGGCGCGCGAGCTGCCGCTCGACCTGACCAACATCAACAATCTCCGCTACCGCGAGGACGGCAAGCTGGTCGCGATGGCGTACAACGGCAACGTCTTCCTCCTCACCGACACCGACGGCGATGGCCTCGAAGACAAGGCCGATCTGTTC
>JBAUGM010000304.1:0-5730 GCA_049679725.1 Tepidisphaeraceae bacterium | reverse complement strand
GCCGAACCCTTCGGCGCCGGGGAAGGCGGGCGGGGTTTGCGCGATCGCAGCGCTGGTGGGCGCGATCGCGAGGGCGGCCGGGAGGATCAGCTTCTCCAGCTTCGGTCGGCGCATGGAATCTCCGGTGTCGTTCTCCTGGAGGCACGAGGGGCATCGCTCAGGTTGCCCCGAACGGCCGCCCCGTCGTTTGCGGAAGGATTCAATGCCGACAACTCACGCGTCGCGGCGTCGGCGAAGGATCGCGAGCCCGCCGAGGCCGAGCAGAGCGAGTGAGCCGGGCTCGGGGATCACTTCGCGCGAGACGTAGTGCAGCACGATCGATGCGTCGAGGATGCCGTTGTCGCCGGCGTCGGTGTAATCGACGGTGTAGGTGTACGCCCAGGCGGTGCCCGTCGCGACGAGCGTAGCGCCGTCCGCGAAGTTGGAGAACGCCTCCAGCGCACCGCCATTGTTGCCCAACCGGTCGGCTGTCACGAGCGTGATGTCGCTCTGCGGAGGTTCGGCGGCGCCGTTGATGTCCACCTGGAGCCGCCCGACGGTCGTCGCGGAAGTCGAGCGGAACTGGAATTCGTCGTCCGCGAGGATCGCGGTCGTGCCCCCGTTGTCGAGACTCCAGTGGAAGATGGAGCGGCCGCTTGCACCGCCGCTGGCGGCGACCTGGGCTATGCTGTCGGCCACTTGAACATCGAGAAAGCGAATCTCATCCGGCCCGCTGCCGAGGACGTGGAATTCGGCGGCGAGGAAGTTTGACCCGGTGGCGCCGACGCGCAGGTCGGCCAGCGCCGGACCGGTCGCGTCGTTGTCGCCGCGCACGATGCCGTCGCTGACCCGGTAGTACGAGTCGGCAACATTACCCGCGTCCGCGGCGGACATGCGGAAGCCGTTGCTGCCCAGTGAAATCTGCGCCGTGCCGCCGGTCTGGATAACCCGCGCAACCGATGAGCCCAGCGCGTCGCCGACATTCAACGCGCGCCCGATGCGCATGCCCGAATTGACGATCCCGCCTCCGGGGACCGTGAGAACGGCGCCGGGCAAGACGTTAAGCGTCGTCGTCCCCGCGACGTTGTTGACCGAGCTGAGTGGATGACCAATGACGACTTCGTTGACGTTCTGCACCGAGGAGATGCTCACGGCCAGCGAGCTGCCGCCCGTGAGGGTGCTGACGCTGACCTCGGCCAGGTCAAGTGTTCCCGGCAGGACGTCACCGACCCAATTGGACGACGTTTCCCACGTGTTGTCGCTGCCGCCGTTGTCGTAGCGGATCGTGGCCGCCCAGGCGGGACTCGCCGCCAACGCTACCACGCCGGCACACGCGCTTCCCAAGACGAATTGAGCACTCCGCATCTCGTTCCTCCGCAAAACGACGTGACTCGGAACCCGCCCGCGAGAACGCGTTGCACGTCCTCGCCGTTCCGACCGCACCGTATCGCGCAAGCCGCCTGCGGCGCGCTCTGCCGATGATGCTGCGGAGGAACATCGAAAAGTTACCGCAGATTCCCGGACCGGCAATGCAGTTCGCGGATGCAAAAGATGCAGCATTCCGGTCGCGCCGAGCCGCGCGGCGCGACGAACGGAATCGCTCCGATTTCCGCGACGTCACGATGCAGTGCGAACCGAAGGGAGAGACGATGCAGGTCGCCTGAAGCGCGCGGAGTACGCTTTTTCGGTCCGCCCGAAGTCAGCGCTCCAGATGCCGCCCCGGACCCGCCTGCTTGCGGAAGTGCAGCGGCGTGACCCCCAGTTTCTTGCGGAAAATCGCCCCCAAATACCGCTGGTACCGGAAACCCGCCATCTCCGCGATCCGGCCGATCGAGAAGTCGGTTTCGATCAGCAGTTGCTGCGCCCGGCGGAGGCGCATCTCGACGATCATGCTGTTGGCGGTCTGGGCGAACAACCGCCGGAAGCGGCGCTGCAGCACACTGCGCGACAGCGGCACTTCGCGCAGCACGTCCTCCACGCCGATCCCCTCGCACGCGTACTCGCGGATGAAGCGGACGGCGTCGGCGATGTACGGGTCGTCGATCGCCAGGATGTTGCTCGACTGCCGAATGTGAACCCCCGTCGGCTGCACGAGCACCGGCTCCGGCGGCGGCGGCTCGCCATTCATCAGCGCATCGAGCAGCTCGGCGGCCTTGTAACCCTGCTGCTCGGAATCGACCTGGATGCTGGAGAGCGGCGGATCGCAGACCTCGCACGTCGCGCGATCATCATCGACCCCGACCACCGCAAGCTCTTCCGGCACGTGAATGCCGGCCCGGCGCGCCGCGGAGAGCAGCCGCTGGCCGAGCTGGTCGTTGGCCGTCATGACGCCCGCGGGCTTCGGCAGGGCGCTGAGCCAGGATGCGAGCTGCTCCTCGGCGCTGTCCCACCCCGTCGGCCCCGCGACGATCCAGTGTTTTTCGTAGTGCAGGCAATCCCCGCCGGCCTGCGCGACGGTCTGCTCGAATGCGGCGCGGCGCTGTTGCATCCAGATGGCATCGGGTGGGCCGTAGCAGCCGAAATGGCGGAACCCGCGCTCGAGCAAATGCTCGGCGGCCATCCGCCCGACCGCCGCGTCGTCACTGTGCACCAGCGGGATGTCCGGGCGGCGCACCACGCCCAGCACGTCCACCAGCGGCAGCCCCGTCGACTTGACGAGCTTCGCGGCGGCCGGATCGGTGATCCGGCCGATGATGCCGTCTCCCTCCCACCGCGCCAGCCACTGCGGCATCGACACATCGTGCTCCGTCGGCTGGAGGAACAGCCGCCACGGCCCGAACTCGCGGACATACTTCGCGATGCCCAGCAGGATGCTCTTCTTCGATTCGCGCAGGAACAGCGCGATGCGCGGCTGCTGCTTGCGCGGCGCGTGCCGCCGGCGCGGCGCGGACACCGCGCTGTTCGCTCGCTCCGGATGCAGATCGAAATCCGCCACGATGCGTGTTGTGCAAGCCGCGACCGAAATGCGCCCCAACCCGCTCCGCCGTGGGGGGCTGTTACAGTAATCTACGCTACGCAACACTGAAAATCCACCAATTCCAGGCCGAATCGGCAGAACGTGTCGCGCGACCGAAATACTGCAAATTTGCGCGGCGAAAACGCCTTGGCAGCGCGGGAAACTGGGGTAGATTTTCCCGGCGGGTTCACAGTGTGACCCACCCGCGGTGCAAATGCGGAATGCACCGCGCGGCCACATCCTCACCAGCGGAGCGTGTCATGAAATCACTTCACAGGGCGTTTACGCTCGTCGAACTTCTGGTCGTCATCGGCATCATCGCCGTCCTCATCGCCATCCTGCTCCCGGCGCTTCAGCGGGCACGGGATCAGGCGAATACGGTGTACTGCGCCAGCCAGATGAGGCAGATCCACACCGCGATGCAGCTGTACACGAACAACGAGGGCGGCTACATGATGCCGGCCAACCGCGGCCAAGGTAACGGTGCGACGAACTACTGGTGGGGGTACGAAGCAATCGGGCGCGGCTTGGGGGTCAAGCCGTTGATCACGGCGGGGATGACCGCGGGCGAAATCCTCGAAGCTGAACGCGTCGCGGCCGGACGCATCGGCAAGCTGTTCAACTGCCCGAGCGTCGAGCGCCCGGATGCGCCGATCCCGGCGGCCGCCAGCACCTACTACGGCGACTACACGTACAACGGCAACCTCGGAGATTTCCGCTACTGGTCCGACGCTGGCGTCGGCGCGAGCTTCGGCACGCCCGACTCCGCGAATCGCTACACGTTCGCGAAGTTCAAGAAGCGCTCGCAGGTGCCGGACAATGTCCTGGTCTTGGTCGATCTGCCCGACCAGCTCAGCTCGAACGACGACCGCTTCGGCGCGCTGGGCGACCTCGCTCGCACCGGCGGCTCGCGCCCTATCCCGCGGGCGGGGCGGCCGCACTGGAAGCGGCAGCGATGCAACGCCCTGTTCACGGACGGAAGCGTTCGTTTGGTGAAGGGCTTCCTCCCGAATCCGCCGACGAACGTCGCTCCGACGGGCAGCGTCCCCGATGGTGGCGACATAACCACGGAGTTGACGAACTGGATGATCAAGACGTCCGACTACGCGAAGGGGCCATCGACGACCCCTCAGGGTGCCCCCCCGAACTACCCGAATCCGCCGATTCCCGGCGTGAACGTCTGGCAGAAGGGACTGCCGCTGCCGTTCAATTGATGGACTGTCAATCCGGGGACTCTGCTCCTTGTTTGGCTATGCGAACGCTGCGCGCACGAGAAGTAACTGCATGAACCGCACCCCCGTCAACGTCGCACTGGTCGGCATCAGCGGGTACGGCGAGTCGTACGTCAAAGCCCTGCTCGACGGCCCGGCCGACGACAACTTCAAGATCGTCGGCATGGTCGACCCGATGCCGCAGCGCTGCCGCCGGCTCGACGAGATCATCGGCCGGCGGCGAATCCCGGTGCACGCCGACCTCCCGTCGCTCTATGCCGCAGCGCCTGCGAAGATCGACCTGGTCATGATGGCCACGCCGATCCACCTGCACGCGCCGCACACGTGCTTCGCGCTGTCGCGCGGATCGAACGTGCTGTGCGAGAAGCCGGCGGGCGCAACGGTCGACGACGCGACGCGCATGCTCGCGGCGGAAGAGGAAACGTCCGGCTTCGCGGCGATCGGGTACCAGTGGTCGTTCAGCCGCGCGATCCAGGCGCTGAAGCGCGACATCCTCGCCGGCGACTTCGGCGCGCCCGGCAAGCTCAAGACGATCGCCTGCTTCCCGCGCAACGTGCAGTATTTTCAGCGCAACGACTGGGCGGGCCGCGTCCGCACGGCCGACGGCACGCCCGTCTACGATTCCCCCGTCAACAACGCCACCGCCCACTACCTGCACAACATGCTCTACCTGCTCGGGCCCACGCGCGAAACCAGCGCGACGCCGCTGGCGGTGCAGGCGGAGCTCTACCGCGCCAATACAATCGAGAACTACGACACCGCCGCCGTCCGCTGCGTCGTCGCGGGCGGCGCGGAGCTGCTGTTCTACACGAGCCACGCCGTCCCGATCGCGATGGGGCCGGTGCTCTGCTACGAGTTCGAGCGCGCCAAAATCTACTACGAAGCCGAGACGGCCGGTGGGTTCGTCGCGCGGTTCAACGACGGCACGATGCGCCGCTACGGCGATCCCAACGTCGACCGCCCGATCAAGATCTGGCAGTCGATCGATGCCGTCCGCACTGGCGCGCCGCTGGCGTGCGGCGTGAAGGCCGCGCTATCGCACGCGATCTGCGTCGCCGCGGCGGCGGCGTCCATGCCGCAGGTCCAGACGTTCCCGGATGAGCTGGTGACGCTACAGGGCCTCAGCGGCCAGCCCATGAAGTGCGTGACGGGATTGGCGTCGGCGCTGGTGCAGTGCTACGACCAGGGCATCCTGCCCGCCGAGCACGGCGCCCTGCCGTGGGCGGCGCGCGGGGAGCGGATCGAGCTCGCACCCGCAGAGCCCGTCGCGCAAGGCGGCGCGGCGCGTCTCGCCGGCACGCATTCCGATGGCAACGGAAATGGCAACGGAGGTGGCAACGGCCACGGCGGGAACGGGCACGCGGCCTCCACCGCAGTCGTCGGCCCCATGCACGCCTAAATAGCCGGCCACGATTCTCGACCGTCGCGACCATCCCGTGTCATGCTGAGCAATACTGTCCGGAACTCTGACGCTCAATAGCGTATTCATGCGCTTGCGCGTCATCCGCGTTTGTGCTCCACTGCCGGCGTGAGCGAGCGGGCGACGACAACGCGGAAGGATGC
>JBAUGM010000303.1:0-2066 GCA_049679725.1 Tepidisphaeraceae bacterium | reverse complement strand
CCCTCTCCCCGCGTACGGAGAGAGGGAGTCAGTCGTGCACGTCCGCGCCGAGCGTGACGTCGACCGTCGAGCCGCTCTCCCCGCGTACGGGGAGAGGGAGTTAGTCCTGCTCGATTCGCACGATCGCGTCTTCGAGCGCCTGCACGACGATCTTTCCGGTCCCCGGCAGCACGCACGTCCCACCCGGTCCGATGACGATGTCTTCCGCGCGGCCCGCCTGCGTCAGCCAGACGTTGCCGGAGATGCACCGCACCTGCACCGCGCCCACGGATCGATCGAGTGACCAGAGCGCGCCGTCGCGCAGCGCGATCTCATCGCCCGCCTCGGCGGGCGACGACTCCGGCGGGCGAACCGGTTTCGCCGACGCGCGGATCCGGCCCGCGTCGGTCGAGGGCTCTGACTTGGTGCGGCACGCGTTCACGGACAGAAGTATTCGCGCAAACGGTTGACCAGTACAGAGTCAATTCTCTTGATTTGTGACCATAACAGTTTAAGCTCATGCCCAACTGTTAGGGCGGCGGTAGAATTCGCATGAGAAGCACGACGATGGCAGCCCCGGCGAGCGAACTGCTGTACGACCGCGTCGCTCATCGCATCGAGCAGTTGATCGACGGCGGGACCCTGCGCATCGGGCGGCGCGTCCCATCCGTTCGCAAGCTCAGCGAGCAGATGAACGTCAGCGTCTCGACGGTCCTCCAGGCGTACCGTGTGCTCGAAAGCCGCGGGCGGATCGAGGCCAGGCCGCAGTCGGGGTACTACGTCAGGCCGCTCCCGCGCGCGGCGCTGCCGACGCCGGGATTGTCCAGGCCGTCGAGCGTGCCGACGAAGGTGCGCATCGTCGACCGCGTGATCGGCGTCCTGCGCGCCACCTCCGACCCCAGCTACGTCCCGCTCGGCGGCGCGATTCCCGGCGCCGACATGCTCCCCACGAAGCAGCTCAACCGCATCCAGGCAGCCATCGCGCGCCGCTCCCCGCGCGCCAGCAACGCGTACGACGGCCCCGGCGGCAACCGCGAGCTGCACGTCCAGATCGCCCGCCGCTACCTCGACGCCGGCTGCGCCCTCTCGCCCGACGACATCGTCTCGGCCTGCGGGTGCCAGGAGGCGATCACGCTCAGCCTCCGCGCCGTCGCCGGCGCAGGCGACGTCATCGCCATCGACTCGCCGGCGTACTACGGCCACCTCCAGGCGATCGAATCACTCGGCATGCGCGCGCTGGAGATCCCCACCTGCCCGTGCGACGGCATGAGCGTCGACGCGCTGCAACTCGCGCTCGAGCAGCACGATGTGAAGGCCGTCCTCTCGATCACGAACTGCCAGAACCCGCTCGGGTTCATCATGCCCGAGGAGAAGAAGCGCCAGATGGTCGAACTGCTCGCGCGGCACGAGATCCCGCTCATCGAGGACGACATCTTCGGCGACCTCGCCTACGCGCGCCCGCGGCCGAAGGTGTGCAAGGCGTTCGACGAAAAGGGGCTCGTGCTCTTGTGCTCCTCGTACTCCAAGACGCTCGCGCCGGGGGCGCGCGTCGGGTGGGTGGCGGCCGGTCGCTACCGCGAGCGCGTCGAGTGCTTGAAGATCTGCACAACGCTGGCCACGCCCACGCTCCCGCAGATGGCGATCGCCGAGTTCCTCGCCACCGGCGGGTACGATGCCTACCTGCGCCGCGCGTGCGCGCTCTACGCCGACCAGACGCGACAGGTCGCCGAGGCCGTGCGGAAATACTTCCCGCCCAGGACATGCGTGACGAACCCCGCCGGCGGGTACGTCCTCTGGGTCGAGCTGCCGCCGGGGACGGATGCGCTGGCGCTGCACGAGCGCGCGCTGGCGCAAAAGATCAACGTTGCGCCGGGACCGATTTTCTCGTCGAAGGGGAAGTACGGGAATTGCATCCGCATCAACTGCGGAAATGCGTACACGGAGGAGATCGATCGGGCGCTGCTGACGGTGGGGAGAATCGCGAGCGACGTGATGTAGTTGCGACGCCCGCGTCGCAACTACGCTTGCCTGTCATCCTGAGGTACTCCGAAGGATCTAGCCACGAACCTAGAGGGTCCTTCATCCGC
>JBAUGM010000302.1:0-6663 GCA_049679725.1 Tepidisphaeraceae bacterium | reverse complement strand
CGAAGCCCGCGCCCATGCCGGCGCCCGCGCCGGCAAGCCCGCCGGGGTTCTTCGCCGCGTCCCCGATGGCCGTCCCCGTCTCGTACTGCACGTACTTGTGCAAGTCGCCCACGACGCCCATGCTCGTGCGCTTGTCCAGCGCCGCCTCGACCTCCGGCGGCAGCGAGATGTTCTCGACCATCAGCGCGACGACCTGCAGCCCGAACGGCTCGAAGTCCGGACCGATCCGCTGCGTGAGGAACTTGCCCAGCTCGTCCTGGTTGCTCGCCATGTCCAGCACGGGGATCTTGCTCGCGCCCACCACATCGGCGAAGCGGGCCGTGATCATGTCGCGCAGCTGCTCGCCGATCTCGTCGACCGTGAACCGCCCATCGGTCCCGACGATCTGCTTGAGGAACGTCGCCGCGTCGCTGACCTTGATGGCGAACGTCCCGAAGGCGCGCAGCCGCGTCGGCCCGAACTCCGGGTCGCGCAGGATGATCGGGTTCTTCGTGCCCCACTTGTGATCCGTGAAGACGCGCGTGGAGACGAAGTAAATCTCCGACTTGAACGGGCTCTCAAAGCCGTATTTCCATCCCTTGATCTTCGCCAGGATCGGCAGGTTCTTCGTGTCCAGCGTGAACGTGCCGGGGAACTGGAAGATGTCGGTCAGGACCCCCTCGTTGACGAAGCCGGCGACCTGCGACTCGCGGACGATGAGTTTCGCGCCGTTCTTGATCTCGTTGTCGTGCCGCGGGTAGCGGTAGACCATCGTGTCGCGCGTGTCATCGAGCCACTCGATGATGTCGATCAGCTCGCCGCGAAGTGCATCCCAGAGTGCCATGGCGTGTACCTCCTGAATCGCAGATGGTAACGCGATCCTGCCGCGTGCGGGGGGCTATAAATTTGCGGGATGTTTCGCGCCGGTTGACTTCGACGAGCTCAGTCGAGTCGCGGCGTCGCAGATCGAGACGCGTTGGACAGCGAAACCGCAAGCGGCGATCCCGCGCGCTCTCTACGGTTGCTTCGCCATCCTTGTCGCCGGTCGTGTCGTGGACCAGTTCACGGCGACGTCGGGCACGACGATCTCGCCGTTCCACATGCGCGTGATGGAAATGGTGTCGTACGCCACCTTCGGCGACGGTCGGAAGATGATGTCCACTCGCTGCGCGTCGAACTTCTGCTCGCCCGCGAAGTGTTCGCCGTCGCCAACGCGCGAGCCGCCGGTCGTGGCGATGGTCGCGAGTTTCCACTCGCGCTCGCCCGAGCGCAGGTAGATCTCGTGCGCCAGCGGCACGGGCAGCGCACCGACCTGACACTTGATCGAAACATACACGCCGCTCGAGCTGATCAGGTCGGCCGGCACTTCGAGCCGGTTGATCAACAGGGCATTCTCGATCTGCTTGCGGATTTCCGGGGAGTCATCTGTGACGATTTCGACGGTCTGTTCATCCTTGGCGACCAGCTCCCAGTCGGCCGGCAGGTCTCGCGTCCATTCGAGGATGGGTGTTTCCCAGTTCTCGAGAAGGTCCGTAGTGAGCTTGATCGTCGTCGTGCGCTTCCCGAGAGGCGCGGATTCCAATGCGCGAGGATCAAGTTGGAGCGAGATGCCGCGCGAGTTGACACCGTCGCTGCCCAGTATGATCAGGTCGTCCTGGCGGCCGCCGTCGCGTGGGGGCGGGAGGGCCAGCGGATCGTCGGTGTCGATCGGATCAACGATCCGCATGGCCAGGTGCTCCGATGTGCCGATACGCGCCTCGGCGATAGCTATGAGGCCCAGCAGCGGTTCCCCCTTGCGCACCTTGGCCCGCCAGCGCAGCGAGAGTTGCGGCGCCTGCCTGGCATAGGTTGTCCACTGTTCATTGGTGATGAGCTTCGCGATGCGCGCCGCCTCCACGAAGTCTCCGACGGCCGGAACCCAGGTCCGGGTCAGGTCCTTCTGCCACACCAGCGCGAGGTTGATGAGCGGCTGCGCGCGTTCGCCCGACACCCCGCCCGCCTTCGCCCGCCGCGCCAGTTCCGTCCACGCGGGCGGGTTGCCAAGCCGCGCGTCCCGCGCGAGCCAAGCCACCGGCTTCAGCCGGATCCAATCGACCTCACGGAACACCGCCGGTCCCTTGTCGACGCCGATGATCAGCGCCATCAGAAGCAAGGCGACGCCGATGTACAGCTTCTGCTTGTGGACCTGCCGGTGACCGATTAGCACAGCGCCGCGGGCACGTAAATCACTCCCGCATTCGGGACACGCCGCCTGGTCGTCCGGCAGGTTGAAGAGGTCGTAATCACACTTGCGGCAGACACGGTGGCCGCCGATCGCTCGCCCGCGGATAGCGCGGCGAACGAGCACGGCACCGGCGATTGCCATCGTCAGCACCGACATCGCGAGCAGGGGAAGCATGATCGGGATCGATGTCATGTGAATATGGCTTCCGCCGTCTCTTTGCGATTCGTATCAGCTCTCTTCCTCCACCTGCGCCAGCGCCTCTTCCGTGATCGCCTTCGGCCGCATGACAAAGAAGAGGATCGCGATGCCGAGCACGAGCAGCCCTGCGATGGCGGGAGCGGACAGCCCGCTCTGGCCCGGCGCGTCGCGCGCGATGCGGATCTGGTCGATCAGCCGGTACGCGATGAGCACCACGTTCACGAGGATGCCCAGCGCCGGCACGATGACGGGGACCTCGAACGCGCCGCGCGGCTCGCCGCGGCGGAGCTTCAGGACGATCAGCGATCCGTTGACGATCGCGAAGCAGAACAGCAAGAGCAGCCCCGTCGCCGTGGCCAATTGCGTCACGCCGCTGGCGAAGGCCAGCACGAGCACGACGGCCAGGAGGGTGAGGATGGCAAGATACGGCGTGCGGCGCGTCGCGTGCACGCGCCCCAGCGGCGCCGGGACCAGTCCCTGCCGCGCCATGCCGTACAGCAGGCGCGACCCCATGATGTAGTTGATGAGCACCGTGTTCGCGACGGCGAACATCGTCACCACCTTGAACACCCACGGCGGGAGCCACTGTGCCGCCTTCTCCGTGATCGCCGCCAGCGGCGCGGGAGCGTTGGCCAGCACGCTGTAGTGCACGACCGACACGCTGGTGACGGCTACCGCGATATACAGCAGCGTCGCGATCGCGACCGCGAGGATGATGCCCCAGGGCATCGTGCGCTGCGGGCGCTTCACCTCCTCCGACACGTTGAGCATGTCCTCGAACCCGACGAACGCGAAGAACGTGAGCACCGCCCCCGAGAACAGCATCGTCGGCCCCAGCGTCGTCGCGCTCCCGTCGGATGCTGGCGGTGTCTCAAAGTAGTCGATGCTGCCCCAGTAGCGCAGGCCGACGGCGATGACGAACAGCAACCCGCCGACCTCCACACCCGTGCACAGCAGGTTCGTCCACATCGACTCGCGCATCCCCCAGAAGTTCACGAACGTCAGGAAGAGCAGGAACGCGACGATGATGATCGCGACCGCGCCGGGGAGGTTCACGAGCGTCCACTGGCCGAGGCTGAGCTCGATCGTCCCGAGCGATTTCGTGACGCCCAGCACGTCGGCGAACGTGGCGGAGAAGACGTTGGTGCTCGTCGCCATGCTCGTCAGCCCCGAAGCGGCGACGGTCAGCCCGACGACGTACGACAGGAACGCGACGTGCCACGCGCGGTGCGTGACGTACGCCGCGCCCGCGGCGCGCGGGTAGCGGCTGGCGATGTTGGCGTAGGACAGGCCGGTGAGCATGGCCGCGATCATCGAGACGACGAACGCGAGCCACACCGCGTTGCCCATCTGCCCCGCGGCCTTGCCGACCGTGCCGTAGATGCCGGAGCCGACCATGTCGCCCACGCCGTAGACGACGAGGGAGAAGAGGCCCATCGTGCGGAGCAGTGCGTGCTGTCCGGCGGGCGTCCCGGGCGTCGCGAGTTCGGCCGGCGGGGTCGTCGTGGGGTGGGTCACGCGGTAGAGTCTCTTTGCGGGCACCGATACACGCAAGGCGGGATGCGACACATGGGGCGAAGCGGATTCTGGATTCGGCTGGCGGCGACGGCGATCGACGGCATCGTCCTGCTCATCTTCGTCGCGACCATCAGCGTTACGGTCGACGTGCTGGAGCAGCGCGGGACGCTCACCGAAGCGAAGCACCGCGTTTTCATGGCCATGCCCTACGCGCTGTGGCTCGCGTACAGCGGCCTGGAGGTGCTGGTGTCGGCCACGCCGGGGAAGATGGCGACGGGGATCGTGATCGCGCTGCCCGACGGCGCGCCGGCCCCGTTGTGGACGCTGGTGCTGCGCTGGTCCACCAAGCAGTTCGGCGTGGGCATGCTCATGCTCTTCGAGTTGACCGGCCAGCCGCTGTTCTACGTCATAGGCGGAATGGTGAACTTCATGCTCATCATTGGTGTCCTGCGCGTGCTCGGCGAAGAGAAGCTCGCCTGGCACGACCTCTGGTCCCACACGGCCGTGGTGCCGCGCAAGGTGGCGGTGCAGATGCGCAACGTCCAGGAAGATCCCCAAGGCGCCCCGCCGCCGACGTGACGCTCGCCCGCGACGCTGCGTTCCCGGACATCACGGTTCTGCACTCGCAACCAGAAACGCAACCAGCAGAAATATTCTCATATTCTTGAGAACATAAGAGCGATGATCCCGAAAGCGCCCCGCCGCACCCGCGTTTCTTCCGCCTCTTGAAGCAGCTCGCCGACGTGACGCTCGCCCGCGACGCTCCCGCTGCCGGACATTAGGCTTCTGCGCTCACAATACAGGAACGCGAAGTCAGAAAGTGTCTTATGTTCTTGAGAACATGAGAACACGGTTCGCCGAGGCGCCTCGCCGCCGAGGTGACCCTCGCCCGCGACGCTGCCGTTGCCGGACATCACGCCTCAGCGCTCGCAATCAGAAACGCAATGTGTCAGAAAGAGTCTTATGTTCTTAAGAACACGAGAACAAGGTTCGCCAAGGCGCCCCGCCACCGAGGTGACCTGAGAGCGCGAGAATGCGCCCTCGCTCGCCCACGTACTCGCGGGAGAGGGCAGGAAGGAGAGCGAGGATCGTCTCATTGAAACGGCGCGTTCTGGTCAATCTCCGTCCCCTGCCAATACACCTTCCCATCCCGCAACTCGACGTACCGCGACTTGCTCCCCGGCAATCCCGGCGCGTCCGCCTTCGGCAGCCATCGCGCCAGCCGCGTCTTCTCCGCCGCGTGCTTCGCGTCGGTGGCGAGGTTCGTCCACTCGTTCGGATCCGCCTCGTGGTCGTACAACTCTTCCGACCCGTCCGCGTAACGGATGTACCGCCACCGCGCATCCCGCACCGCGTGACTGCCCGGGCCGTGGCTCGTGATTGCGGGCTGCTCGCGCGCCGCCGTCGCGTCTTTCAACTGCGCGACCAGACTCTGCCCCTCCACCCGCGGCGCGGGCGGCAGGTCGCACAACGCCGCCAGCGTCGGATAGACGTCGAGCAGCTCGACGGGGCTGGCGCACTTCGTGTTCGTAGCGATGCCCGGCCCCGCGAAGATCAGCGGCACGCGCGTCGAGCGCTCCCACAGCGTCGTCTTCCCCGTCATCCCCTTCTCCCCGAGGTGCCAGCCGTGGTCGGACCAGAGGACGATGATCGTGCAATCGGAAAGCCCGCTCGCGTCGAGTGCATCGAGCACCCGGCCGAGTTGGCTGTCCATGAAGCTCACGCTCGCGAGGTACGAGCGCACGATGTTCCGCCATTGGTTGTGCTCCTTGAGCCAGAGCAGTCGCGCTTCGGGGAGCCGCCAGTGCAGGTACGACGCGAAGCGCGGGAGATCGTCGCGATCATCGAGCTTCACCGGTGGCATCACGAGCGTGTCGTCGTCCGGGTACAGGTCGAACCATTTCTGTGACGCGAAGATCGGCATGTGCGGCCGACGAAAGCCGACACTGAGCATGGTCGGCGAATCCTTCGGCGCACTTCTGAGCTGCTCGATCGCCCAGTCCGCGACCTTCCAGTCCAACTGCTGCTCATCGGTTTCCGGGAACACGCCCCAGTCGACGACGCGCGACTTCGACACCGGCGTCTCGACCAATCGCTTCGGCGGGTACGGGCCGTAGCCGCCGTGGAAACCCCACACGGTGAACTCCTTGCCGCTCTCGCGATCCGCCTCTGGCGGATAGGCGTCGTGGTAGATCTTTCCCGTCGTCAGCGTGCGGTAGCCACACTTCATGAAATGCTGCGGGAGCGTGACGTGATCCTTTAGCGCCGGCGATTCGCGGAACCACGGCTCCAGCGCATACACGCCGGTGGTCGAAGGTCGCAGGCTGGTCAACAGCGAGGCGCGCGACGGGTTGCACAGCGGCGACTGGCAGTGGGCGTTGGTGAACGTCGTCCCGCGCCGGGCGAGGCGATCGAAGTTCGGCGTCTTCACCTGGGGATGCCCGCCGAGCGGGCCGACCCAGTCGTTGAGGTCGTCGATGGCGATGAAGAGGACGTTGGGCCGCGTGGTCTGCGCGGGGGCGAACGTCGCGAAGAGGACGGTGCAGACGGTAACGATGAACAAACGCCGCATGAGCGAACCTCCGCGCGGGGTACAATACAGCGTCCTCCCTCGCCCCGGTACGCCGGGGAGAGAGAGGACGCCGTTGCCGAGGGTGAACGCTCTGAGATACCTGATCGTCATCATCCTGTTGCTCTGCCTCGCCGCCGCGCCGGCGACGACCTCGACGGCACCGACGTCGGCG
>JBAUGM010000301.1:0-6113 GCA_049679725.1 Tepidisphaeraceae bacterium | reverse complement strand
CCCTCTCCCCTGCCCTCTCCCCGGAGTACCGGTGAGAGGGAGCTGCGCGCTTTACCTTTTCACCGCCGCGATGGCGTAGAACGGTCGACCCTCCCGACGATACTTGCGCTCAAAGTTGGTGCCGACGAACTCACCCTCGCCCGCCGAGCCCGGCCGGTTGTAATCGACGACCTGAAACCCCGCCGCGGCGCGGATGACCGGTTCGATGTTCTCCTCCCAGTACCCGTGATGATCGGTCACCACCTGGATGCGCCCGCCGGGCTTCAGCACACGGTGGGCGATCGGCATGAACTTCTCCTGGATCAGCCGGCGCTTGTGATGACGCGCTTTGGGCCAGGGGTCGGGGAAGTAGATGTGCAGGACGGACAGACTCTCCGGCGGCACGAACTCGGTCAGGAAGAAGCCCGCTTCCGCCCGCACGGTGCGCGCGTTCTCGCACTTGTTGCGGCGAAGGCGATCGCTCGCGTAGCGCCAGAACCACCGCGCCCACTCGATGCCGAAGAAGTTGACGTCGGGCCGCGCCTTGGCTTGCTCCGTGAGGAACGTTCCCTTGCCCATGCCGATCTCGAGCTCGATCGGGTTGGTGTTTCCGTAAAGCGCCGCCCAGTCGATCGGCTTGGGCAGCGTGTCGGGATCGAGCCCGATCGGCTCGGGGATCAGTTCGTGGTTCGTCTGCATGGGGGCGGGGATTGTAGGGGCAAACTGGAGGAGGTTGAACCAGCAGGACACGGAGAGCACCATGCGGTCGTCTTCGATTCACATCCGCCGTGAGGGGACGCGAGTTCAGTGTGGATTGAGGACAAATCGCTTGGCGCTCTTCGTGTCTGGTGGTTCTATCAACTATCGCGCCGCCCCGCGGTATTCCTTGTGGACGAGGAGTTTGCCCCCATGAATTCACGCCGGGCGTTTCTCAAGCGGACGATTGGTGCGGGATTGGCGATGAACGCGGTGCCGGCGCTGCTCGCGCAGGCATCGCAACCGTCGCAACCGTCGGGCGACAATCGGTTCATCCTCAGTGCACCGCTGACGCATTCCGACTGGATGCTGAAGCCCACGAACGTCCCCTGGGGTGAGGCCGGCGTGCGGCACATGCTCGATCAGTGCAAGGCGTGCGGGTGGTCGATCGTCCACTGGCGCGTGTGCGACGCCGGCTGCGCGACGTACAAGAGCAAGCTGATGCGCCCGATGGGCAAGGGCGACGCCAACAGTTTCTGGACGCCGCAGAGCGAGGAGGACAAGAAGCTCTTCGAGAAGTACACCGTCGGGCTGACGCCACAGAAGCGCGCGGACATCGAGCGGCGGATGAACGCGCTGGACTACGCGAACTTCGACGCCCTCGCGGCGGCCGTGAAGTACGGGCACGAGATCGGGCTGAAGATCTACGCGTGGCTGAGCGTCAATGAAGACGATCACGGCTGGGGATGGGCGAGCGAATTTGCCAAGGCGCACCCGGCGTACCGCTGGGTGCGGCGCGACGGCCGGCCGTACCACTCGCAGCTCTCCTTCGCGTTCCCCCAGGTGCGGCAGTACAAGCTGGCGATCATCGAGGAACTGCTCGCCTACGACATCGACGGGCTGTTCCTCGACTGGATCCGCACCGGCGACGTGCGCGACAACCCACAGAACGACCCGAAGGGTGTCGCGGATTACGGATATGAAGGGCCGAACGTCACCGGGTTTCAGAAGGAGTTCGGCGTCGATCCGCGCACGATCGACGCGGGCGACGAGCGCTGGGCGCGCTTCCGCGCGGCGCCGCAGACGCAGTTCATGCGCGAGGCGCGTAAGCTTGTCCGCGCCAAGAAGCCGAACGCGCCGGTGGCGGTGATGGTGGGGCATCCGTGGCACTACCGCGGGCACATCGACCGCATCGACGGCAACCTGCGCGGGCTGCTGCTCGACGTGACGACGTGGGCCGACGAGGGGCTGATGGACGCCGCGATCGCCGCCGGCTACTACCGCGACGGCGGGACGCCGGAGATGGCGTACAAGGCCCTGCGCGACGAGACTGGCGGGAAGACGGACGTGTGGACGTACGGCTGGGTGGTGCAGAACGTGGGCGAGTTCGAGCGCGACGCGAGCCTGGCGCAGAGCGTCGGCGCCAAGCACATCCTGTACTGGGAAGCCGACTACATCGACGACCGCCCCAACGCCGCGGAGTTGAAGGCGGCGATGGCGAAGCGGGCGAAGGGGTAGGGCGCCCAAATGGGGAGGGCGCGATTCCGAAACAAGCGCGAGAAGGCAAGCGCCTGCTGTCATCCTGAGAAGTGCACGTGGACCCGAGATCCCTCGGTCGTAGAACTCCCTTCGGGATGACGTGTCCTCGACGTGATCCCCCCCCGTGTGTCGAGAGGAGTCTGCGCGAGCGGCGCGCGTGCGGATCGGTTCGTGCGGAACTGAAAAGCCCAGGCCTTAAGGCCTGGGCTTCTTCATTCTGGTCCAGAATGGGATCGCCGAACGTTACCGGCTGCGCCGACGGCGCAGCAACACACCCAGGGTGGCGAGGGCGGCGAGCGAGGCGGTCGCGGGCTCGGGGACGATCGTCAGGGTGCCGTCGAGTTCGACGGCAAAGTCCTTCTTCGCGATCAGCGCGGCGCTCGACGGCTCGCTCAGGGCGATCAGCGTGTCGTCGATGACGACTTCGATCTCCGTTGCGCCGTAGGTGTACGGGACGAGCGCCGCCGTGAGGGCGGCGTCGATGTCGTAGTTGAGGCCGAGCGCCCACGGCTGCGCAACGCCGGGATTGGCGATCAGGTTGTACGACACGGATGCGTTCGCCTGCGGCAGCACGAGCGGGGTGACGGCGACGCCGTCGACTTCCAGGACCGTGATCTTGATGCTCACGCTGGCGGAGAGTTGCGTCGCGGTCGTTCCCGCGCCGAAGAGCGAGCGGTCGCCGCTCTCGGTGACACTGATGTCGTTGATCGCGACGATCTGCGTCGGCGACTGGTTGCCCACGACGCCGAAGTTGAGCTGCCCGTCGGTGATGTCCCCGCTGCCGGCCGTGCCGGAGGCGACGAAGCTGGTGGGGTCGAAGTCGATGCCGGTGTTGAAGTAGCCGGGCGCGCCGTAGAGGGGGACGGCGTCGGTGCCGGAGGACTCGGTGACGTTGATGAACGTGATGCCTGGCGGGAGGTTCGGCGAGTTGCCGTAGTTGATCGGCGCTGCCGTCGCGACGCTCGCGGCGAGCAGCGACATCACTGCAGCCCAAGCCCAAGTGGTGAGGTAACCTGTGCGCATGAAATCCCGCTCCCGCTTCCGAACCCCGATCTAACGACTTGCTGCCCTCAAACCGACAAACAGACGGGACAAACCAAGAGCAAAAGTACGACAGCCGTCACAGCTTGTCAAACTTAAAGTCTGCGGCACCCCGAAGTGAAACCGATCGCGCCGCACACGGGCTTACCCCCACTGAATATCCGGCCAAAGCGGGTTATTCCCTGAAAAATTCTCCGTCGCGAAGTGGGGCTCTGCGAACGGCTTAGCGTATGCGTGGTGTCCGGTTGGACGTGCCACCGCATCGGCGCGGCTCGATGCGTTACCGAACTCGCCGTCGTCGACGAAGCAGTGCGACGGCGCCCGCGCCCAACAATCCCGCCGTCGCCGGCTCCGGGACCGCCGCCGGCGCGAAGCTGGGGACTTGCGCCGTCGTCCCGTTGATGATCGACGCGATCGACGGCGCGAACGACGTGGCGGTGGTCTGCACGACCAGCAGCGTGGTCGTGTCGCCCGGGTCCACTTTCCCCTGCCCCGCGGGCGGGTTGAGGAACGAGAAGCCGATCACGTCGCCGCTTGCGCTGCGGTCGGCGAGCGTCGGGGCCGTCAGGCTCGCGTTGAACACGAAGCTCATGTCCGTGATGAACGTGGTGAACTCCGACACCGTCAACCGGGTGACGGAGGTCGGCGTTGCGTCGGTGTCGGTGTTGGTGAACTGGTAGACGAACGTCAGGCCGCCCGATCCGTTGAACGGGTTTGACGTGTCACCGGAGATGACGCTGCTGGTCAGCGTGCCGGTGAACGTGAGCGCGGCGACGGGTTGCGAACTGGTTGCGACAACCGTGCCGCCCGTCGGTCCCACCTCGGCCGACGCGCCGACTTCGAGTCCGGGGTTGACGACCGCCGCGTTCGCCGTCGCGGCCGCGATCGACAACAGACCCGCAGCCAGCGCCGCGTTCACGAACGTACCCTTGAAGATCCCCGCCATGATTTTCTCCCAATCCCAATCGGCCCGATTCCAGCAGTCTGAAGTGTTCTGGCGCTTCGGAGGAAAAGTATACGGATGAACCGACCCGCGGCAAGGGATTGTCAAAAGATTCAAACGCGCAATTCCACCTGCTGGGCGAGTTGTCCCGCGTAGCGCTGCCGGATCGGCTCGACGACGTCGCGGACGAACGATTCCGTCTGCTGCGGCGCTCGCCCGACGTACGCCGACGGGTTCAGGGCGCCTTCGAGGTCAACGGCCTGGAACGCATCGTCCTTTTGTAAACGTTCGATCAGATCGTTCGGACGCCCGTGCTGTTTCACCTGCTCGGCCGCTGCCAGCGAGTGCCGGCGGATGCGCTCGTGCAGGTCCTGGCGGTCCCCGCCCGCTTTCACACCCGCCATGATGACTTCCTCCGTCGCCATGAACGGCAGTTCCGCTTTCACCGCGGCCCCGATCACCTTCGGATAAACGACCAGCCCGCGCGCGACGTTCACCACGATCAGGAGCATCCCATCGGTCGCGAGGAACGGCTCGGGGATCGTCAGCCGCTTGTTGGACGAATCGTCCAGCGTCCGCTCGAACCACTGCTCGGCCGCGGTCTGCAATGGGGACGTCGCGAGGCTGATGACGAACCGCGCCAGCCCCGTCGCGCGCTCGCAGCGCATCGGGTTGCGTTTGTACGCCATCGCGCTGGAGCCGACCTGCTCTTCCTCGAATGGCTCCTCGAGCTGTTTCAATCCCGCGAGGATGCGCACGTCGTTGGCGAACTTGTGTACGCTGGCCGCCACCCCCGCGAGGCCGGCGACGACCTGCGCGTCGACCTTCCGCGGGTACGTCTGCCCGGTCACCGCGAACGATTCCTTGAAATCGAACCGCTGCGTCACCATCCGGTCGAGTTGCTCGACCTTTGCGTGGTCCCCGTCGAAGAGCGACAGGAACGACGCCTGCGTGCCCGTCGTGCCCTTGGCGCCGCGGAATCTCAGACTGGCAATCCGATATTCCAACTCTTCAAGGTCGATCGCCAGGTCCTGCGCCCACAGCGTCGCGCGCTTCCCGACGGTCGTGAGCTGGGCGGGTTGGAAGTGCGTGTAGCCGAGGGTGGGCAACTCCTTCCACTTCATCGCGAAGGTCGCCAGCGCGTCGATCGCGCTGGCGAGCCGACCGGCCAGCAGGCGCAGCGCATCCCGCATGATGATCAGGTCCGCGTTGTCCACCACGTACTGGCTCGTCGCCCCCAGGTGGATGATCCCCTTGGCGGCGGGGGCGGCCTCCTCGAACGTGTGCACGTGCGCCATCACATCATGCCGCAACCGCTTCTCCCACGCCGCGGCGGCGTCGAAGTCGATGTCGTCGAGCTTCGCCTCCATCTGCTTCAACGCCTCAGGGCTGATGCGCGATAACCCCAGCTCTCGTTCCGCCCGCGCCAGCTCCAACCATAACCGTCGCCACAGCCCGAACTTGTGCTGCGGGGAGAAGAGGCGGAGCATCTCTTTACTGGCGTTGCGCGCCGCGAGGGGCGATTCGTAGGTGTCGTGGTTGGGCATGGGTTCGCGAGCGATTCTATTCAAAGGACGAGCAGACGGAAGCACGGGCGGTGGCGCGGTGGGTTCGTTCCGCGCATTTCGCGATCGGAGGGCGCATTTTGGTGCATCGCGTGTGGGATGCGACGTAAAGCCTTGCCACTGAAGTGACAAGGCCGCGCCGGAGAAAAATGGGTTCGTTTTGTCACTTCGCGCTGTATGGCACATTCCGGAACATTCCGGCGCGCGTTCCCTCTGCGGACACGCCGGTGTCTGATACGGTTCAGGCTTGATTCGCGCGCTATTGTCATCCTGAGAGTTTGTGAACTTTTTCGCGCGACTTTTTCGTTCGAGGGCGCTACAACATCGCCCATGAGCAGCAAGCCTACGGA
>JBAUGM010000300.1:0-6196 GCA_049679725.1 Tepidisphaeraceae bacterium | reverse complement strand
GGTCTCGACTGCGCTCACTGTTGGCCGGGAGAAGGGACAAGACTTCATTCCAACCGGCCCCGCCCGTGGCACTTACGGAGATTCCCGTGCGATCGGAATGTCGACGTAACGATCGAATGCGTCACGGCGTCTCTATCCCGGGCGCCCGAGGGTGGGCTCCGGGTAATCGAGGTCGCCGCAGCAGTCGGACCCGAGACCTGTGGAGCTTCCGCTCAAGAGGGCGCCCAGACCTGGAAATCCCGCCCCAATCTGGCGCCCTCGCCCGCGGAAGTTCGGTATGGAGTACCGGCGCCCGGGCGGGGTTTTTTTATGCGCTGCGCATCGAGCGAACGCTCGCGCGATTGATGATGATCCGACGCGCGCAGTGAAGCCTCACCCCGCGCTCGCGCGTCGTGCGGTCGCTTTGCGGTTTCGCGATCATCCAACCGTTTGCACCTGCGCCGATCGCCAGTTACCCTGATGTCGACGAGCGGGCGAAGCGGCGTGACTCGGAATCGGAATGGGCCGATCACACCTCTCTGCGGTTCATGGACGAACAGCCCGGACCCGATGGAGCGGGGCGTAGCACTTCTTTTCGCGGCCGCGACACCTGACACACGTCGACGCCGCACCGCGCGTTCCTGTCAAACCGGTTCTGGCCGACGACGTCCCTGAAAACCGACCTGCTGGCAGCGGCGGCGAGATTTCCGCCACGGGGCAACGGGCGTTATAAGACCTGCTACAAACGGCACGGGCGGCACAGTTTGCCCGTTTTGCCGTCGATGATCTAAGCGGGATCTTGCCGCGCTAGCCGTCTCGTAGCGCGCCCGAGCTTCCAAGGAGTACGACGCGTGATCTTCGATTCGCTCTTGGGCATGTTCAGCATCGATATGGGAATCGATCTGGGCACGTGCAACACCCTCGTGTGTGTGAAGGGCGAAGGCATCGTGCTGAACGAGCCCAGCGTCGTCGCGGTCAAGAAGGGCACCAACCGGGTGCTCCAGAACGGCAACGCGGTCGGGCTCGTCGCCAAGGAAATGCTCGGCAAGACGCCGGGCTCGATCACCGCCATCCGCCCGCTGAAGGACGGCGTCATCTCCGACTTCGAAGTCACCGAGGCGATGCTCAGCTACTTCATCCGCCGGGTGCACGGGCGCAAGCACTTCATCGGCCCGCGCGTGGTCATCGCCATCCCATCGGGCATCACGGCCGTCGAGAAGCGGGCTGTGCTGGATAGCGCAGAACGGGCGGGTGCCCGTCGCGTGTTCCTCGTCGAGGAGCCCATGGCCGCCGCGATCGGCGCGGGGCTGCCGGTCACCGAACCGACGGCGAGCATGATCGTCGACATCGGCGGCGGGACGACGGAGGTGGCCATCATCTCGCTGGCCGACATCTCCGTCTGCAAGTCGGTCCGCACGGCGGGCGACGATTTCGACGAGGCGATCGTCAACCACATGAAGAAGACCTACAACATGGCCATCGGCGAGCAGATGGCCGAGCGGATCAAGATCGAGATCGGCAGCGCCGCGCCGCAGGGCGACAGCGAGCCGACCATGGAAGTCCGCGGCCGCGACATGATCTCCGGCCTGCCCCGCAAGACGTCGGTGACGAGCGAAGAGATCCGCGAAGCGCTCCAGGAGCCGGTGACGAACATCATCGAAGCGGTGACGATCACCCTCGAACAGGCCGAGCCGGAACTCGCCGCCGACCTCGTCGACAACGGCATCACGATGGCGGGCGGGAGCAGCTTGCTTCGCGGTTTGACCACCGTCATCAGCAACGCGACGGGTTTGGACGTGAAACTCGCGGAAGACCCGCTGACCTGCGTGGCGCGCGGCACGAGCGTCTACCTTGAGAACCTGGAACTCTGGAAAGAAACGATGGAAAGCGACGCCGACGATTTGTAGGGCCGCGGTGTCTCGAAGTGAAGAGATTTGGGCCGCAGATGAACGCGGATGAACGCAGATGAAACTCAAATCTCGGATTTCTGATCTGCGTTTATCTGCGTTCATCTGCGGCTAACAACGCATGCTCGACTTGATGTCGCGCGACACGGATGTCTCACGTTCGCTTCAATCACGTCTTCGCCGGCCTGCTGCTGCTTAGCCTGCTGAGCGCGTTCGTATTCCCGAAAAAGACCAGCGGCCTGCGCGCGCACGTGCAGGGGATCTTCTATCCCGTCGCCAAGCCGGCACGGATGATCGCGTCGGCGTTGCGCGGCCCGTTTGATCGGCCGGACGACAAGCGGCCGGCGAAAGACATCGTCGAGGAGAACCATCGGCTGCGCGAGGCGCTCGCCAGCCTCACGGGTCAGATCGACGTCCTGCACGCGATGGTCGCCGAGGGCGAGCGCTTCGGCGACGCGGCGAAGTACTGCAAGCGGGTGCCCGTCATGGGCAACGATCCCGCATCGCGCGACTCGCTGAGCGTGCAGGGTCCGTTCGACCCGTCGCTGGTGAATCAGCCGGTGCTCTACATCGGCGGCCTCGCGGGGCGGTTCGAGCGCGCGGGGCTGAGCGGCGCGCAGGTCCGGCTCGTCACCGATCGCGGCTTCAGCGCCACCGGCTGCTTCGGCGCCTTCGGCGAAGACGGGCAGGGCGGCATTGCCTTCTTCCCCAAGGACACCGTGCTGCCGCTCGTCGAAGGGTTCGGCAAGGGCGTCATGATGATCCGGAATCTCAAGATGGAAGACGTCGAAAGAGGAACCATCGCGGAAGGCGCGTGGGTCGTCCTGAGGGACCGCGACTACCCGCCCCTGTTGCAGCAGAAGAAGCTGGGGAAGGTCGTGTCGATCAAGAAGCGCGTCGAGTCGCCGCTGTGGGCCGACATCGAAGTCCGGCCGGAGTGGAACCTGATGGCGCTGAACTACGTCATGGTCCTCACGAAGCAGGGTGAGCAAACGTCCAGCGAGCAGGCGGCGAGCAACTGAATGGAGCCCATTCGGATGCAGCGTAACGTATCGATTCGTCATCCTGAGGTACTCCGAAGGATCTGGCTCAAGAGCGATCCTTGCGCCCGAGATCCTTCGGGGTACCTCAGAGAGCGTGAACTTTTTACGTAGCAAGGGTTTTCAACCCGTGTCTTGAATTGAAAACACGGGTTGCAAACCCGTGCCACGAACAAATTCACAAACTCTCAGGATGACGGTGGGAGAGTCTCCCTCCGTTGTTCCGTTGCAGGCAGCACGATAATGCGTTGGATCAGCTACTTCATCCTCGCCTACCTCGCCCTCGGCATTCAGATCGGGGCCGGTGAGTTCATGCGCTTCGGCGGCGCCAAGCCGGACCTCGTGCTGCTCGCGGTGATCTACATCGCGATCAACGCCCCGCGCGAGGCGGCCCTGCTCGGCGCTTTTCTCATGGGCGTCATGGTGGACCTCGTGGGACTGCATCCGCTGGGGCTGTACGCGTTCGGGTACGGGCTGGTGGCCATGTTCGTCGTGAGCACGCAGGAGATCGTCTACCGCGAGCATCCATTGACGCACTTCACGGTGGCGCTGATCGCGTCCCTGCTCGTCTCGACGGTTGCACTGGTTCACGGCTGGATCTTCGGCCCGCTGCTGCCGCTGGGGGCGCAGTTCTCGACGGCGCTGTACACCGCCATCCTCGCGCCGATCGTGCTGGGGTTGCTGCAGCGGACGAAGCGAGCCTTCGCGTTCAAGCCGCGACGGCGAGTGGGGCTCATATAGGTAAGGATGAAGGCGGAAGGATGAAGGATGAAAAAATAGGGACGGGAGCTATTTTTCATCCTTCATCCTTCCGCCTTCATCCTTTGATGCAATGTTCGAACGACGTCTGAAAATCGTCCTCGCGCTCCTCCTGCTCGTCACGGGCGTGATGCTCACGCGCGCCGTGCAGCTTCAGGTCTTCGGCCGCGACCACTGGCAGCAGCAGGCGGTGGAGTCGATGAAGCGCCCGCGGCTGATCGAGACGACGCGCGGGCGGATCCTCGATGCCAGGGGCGAGCCGATCGCGCTCGACGTCGCCTGCATCGACGCCGCCGTCGATTACCGTGCCATTCTCGAGCCGCCCGATCCAACCTGGCTCAACGCGCAGGCGATCGCGCGCGTGCGCCGTGATCTGGCCGACAGCTATTGGAAGGTCACGCCCGAGGAGCGCAAACGGCGCATCGATGACGAGGCGAAGGCGGTCAAGCACGACATCGGCCAGATGTGGAAAGCGCTGGCGCTGGAGCTGGACAAGAGTGATCCCGCCGCCGCGCTGGAGCGCATCGAGACGACCCGCCGCGGCATCGTCGAGCGCGTGCAGATGCGCCGCCGCTACGTCTGGTACCACAAGTACCGCCAGGCCGTCGACGAGAAGAAGGGCGAGACCGCGCCGTGGTACAGCCGGTGGCTGCTCGAGGACCAGGGCGAGGGGCTCGACGTCGACAACTTCGTCGAGGACGTCGGCGAGCAGGAAGCGCCGCACACGATCCTGCACAACATCGACAACGACACGCTCATCCGGCTCAAGAAGTCACGCGACAAGTACCCGGGCCTGGCGTTCATCGACAGCACGCAGCGCTACTACCCATTCCACAACGTCGCGTCGCACGTGCTGGGGCGGCTGTCGAAGGTGATGCAGGAGGACATCGCGCGCGACCCGAACCTGGGGCGGAACGAGCTGCGCGAGTATCAGAAGAACGACCTGATCGGGCGGATGGGGCTGGAAGCGCTGTGCGAGCCCGCCCTGCGCGGCACGCGCGGGCAGGTGGTGCGCGTGGCGGGCGAGAACAGGGAGATGTCGCGCGTGGAATCCGTCCCCGGCGCCGATGTGCGGACCACGATCGACATCAAGCTGCAGCGCGACGTCGAGCAGCTGTTCAAGTCCGTGCAGATGCGCACGCACCACGACAACAGGGACATCATCGAGGCCGCGGAGATGCACGGCGCCGCCGTCGTCATCGACGTTGCCAGCGGCGCGGTCCTCACGCTGGCGTCGTGGCCGAACTTCGACGCGAACCGGTTCGACGAGGAATACGCGACGCTGTCGAAGGACTTCTACAACCAGCCGCTGATGAACCGCGCCACGCAGTGGGCGATCGAGCCGGGCTCGACGGTCAAGCCGATTATCGGCCTGGGCGCGATTGCCGATGGATTGTGCGGCACGACGCATGGCGTCGAATGCACGGGCTACCTCACGATGGGTCGCGTGACGTTCCGGCACTCGTTCCGCTGCTGGACCGCGAGCCAGTTCGGCAAGTCGCGCCCCGAGCTGGTCTCGCACCATCAGATCCCGACCAACGCGCCTCATCGCGGTCACAGCGGCAACCCCGACGGGTTCCTTTCCTTCTCCGATGCCGTCGAGCGCAGCTGCAACGTCTACTACGAGACGCTCGCCGGCAAGCTGACGATCAGCGGCGTGCGCAAATGGTTCGACGCCTTCGGGCTCGGCCGGCGGACGGGCATCGGCATCGCCGAGGTGAACGGGCGGATCCCCAGCGGCGAGGGGCTGAGCCGCTCGACGCTCTCGGGCGAAACGTGGTTCGCCGGCATCGGGCAGGGCCAGGTCGGCGCGACGGCCATCCAGATGGCCAACGTGGCGGCAACGCTGGCGCGCGACGGCGTGTGGCTCCGGCCGCACCTCGTGTCGTCCAACACGCCAACCACGCGCCCCGCGTCGGTCGGCGTCGACGGACCCGACCGCGTGGACCTGCGGCTCCCCCCCGATGCGCTGGCGGCGGCCAGGCAGGGGATGATCAACGTCGTCTACTCCAACGGTGGCACGGCCGACGACATGGTCAAGGAGGCCCGGGCGAAGCTCGCCGGCAAGACCGGCTCGGCGACCGCGGCGCCGTTCCGCACGCCCGCGCGCGACGAGCGCGGCGACGTCATCTACGAAACCGTCGAAATCAAGGACACCAGTGGTGAAGTGGTGCGGACGATCAAGCGCGTGAAGGAGTGGGTCAGCTACACGCCCCTCAGCCCGCAAAACCCCGACGGAATCCTCAAGTGGTATCGTGGCTTCGGCGAGGACGGTATGACGATCTCTCACGCGTGGTTCATCGGCTACGCGCCGGCGGACAATCCGAAGGTCGCCTTCGCCGTGATGGTCGAGTACGGCGGCAGCGGCGGGCTGGCGGCGGGATCGGTCGCAAAAGGCGTCGTCGACGCCTGCGTCGATCACGGCTATCTCGTCCAGACGAACTTCCCCAACCCGAAGGTGGCGGCCGCACGATGAGCGACGCGCCACCGTCGTCCGGTGCAGTTCTCCCG
>JBAUGM010000299.1:0-2045 GCA_049679725.1 Tepidisphaeraceae bacterium | reverse complement strand
CAGCCGAAGCATCGAGATGGCGGCGTGGTGCGTGTACGTGATGACCGCGGTGGGGCGATCGCTCATGCCGCCGCGCGTGAGAGACGTGACGTAATCCTGGGCCGAGCCCTTCACGACGTTCGCGTGCGGGTTCAACCCCGCCTGCTTCATCGCCTGCTGATACCCGCTGACGCGCTGCGTGACGCTGTAGTGCGGCGGCTGATCGCCGAGGAAGAACGTGATGCGGCGGTGGCCGAGGTCGACGAGGTGCTGCGTCAGATCAAGTGAGCCCTGGAAGTCATCCGCGATGACAACGGGCAGCGGGAGCTCGGTGTCGGCGTTGACGAGCGTGACTGGCATGCGGCTCTGCTTCAGCAGGTTCGCGAGCGCATCGTACAGCCGGCTGAGGACGAGGCAGCCGTCCATGCGCTGGTCCATGAGCGTGTCGCCCCATTCGCTCGGGTCTTCGCCGAGGGGGACGAACATGACGTGGTAGCCGCGCTTGGAGAGCGTCTCGTTGATGCCCGCCATGATGCCTTCGTAGTTGCCGCGGACGATGAGCGGCATGGGCGGGGCGTAGAGAACGCCGATCGTGTGCGTGCGACGTTGCGTGAGCGCGCGGGCGCGCCAGCTCGGTCGATACCCGAGTTGATCGGCAGCCTGTTTCACGCGCTGGTGCGTTTCCACGGGGACGCGCGAGGCGGCGGGGGTTTCATTGAGGATGACGGAGACGGTGGTCTTGGACAGGCCGCACAATCGTGCGACGTCCGAGATCGTGGGACGTTTCATGGGGAGGACTATACCCATGCTCTTTTCCGCTCTGTCGACCGCGTGTCGGGCCTCTCAACCGCGACTGAAGTGAACCGGTTTTCGGATGCAGGTGAACCGGTTTTGCAACACTGATAAGCATAACGGCGATTTGGGGGTTGTCAAAAAAATCTCGGAAGATGGGGGGGAGGGGAGCGGTAAGACGATGTCGGAGAGATGGTTGCGATGAAAGGAGAATTTTTCTTCTCGTGGGACGCGTGGGAAAAATCCCCGGGCTCCACTTCGGTCGCATAGCTCCCTGCGCCACGCCCGGGGCGTAGCGCTAAGCGGAGCCCGGGGATTCTTCATTCTTCAATTCTCAGGTCGCGTCGTCGGCGCAGCGCCCGGGACGTTCGCATCCGGAACCGCACGACGCAGGTACGCGAGGTCCGCGCGCGTCTGCTCGATCACCTCCGGCACCGTCATGTCCTTCCACGAGTGCCCACCCTGGTACTCGCTGTGAATGGATACCCAACCGTTGAAACCGAGCGTCTTGAAGCACTCGAACACTTCGGGCCACGCGACGGCGCCGCGGTCGAGCGGAACGATGCGCGTGCGCCAGCGCTTCTTGTGCAGCTTGGCGTCGTCGACCTCCTCCCACGCGAGGTCTTTGACGGCCACGAGGTTGATGCGCTTGCCGAGCAGGTCAAGCCCTTGCCGCCAGCCGTCGCGGGAACCTTCGACGGTCATGTGACCCGGGTCGGCATACGCGCCGATCGACGCGGGGTCGCGATCTTTCAACAACTGCAACACGATCGCGGGTTGCGTGGAGATGTACGGGCCGCTGTGGGTGTGAATGTTGGCGCGCACGCCGGTGCTGTGGGCGAGCGAGGTGATGCCGTCGAGGTCGCGCTGGACGTCGGCCAGGAGCGTCTCGAACGTGCCGAACTTCTTGTAGGGGACGTAGCCGAGTTTCAGTTCGCGGATGTTGCACGCTGCGGCCGTCTCGAAGATCGCGGCGACGTGCTCGTCGCGCGTGCTGGTGATGGCCGTGGTGACCAGCGGCACCTGAAGCCCCTGGTCCGCGAAGATCTTCTGCGCCTCCGGCAGACCGGTGCGCACGTTCTCCGGGAGCACCGATCCACCCGGCCGCACCGTCAGGTCGACGCCCTCAAACCCAAGCGACTTGATCGTCTTCCCCGCGCCCTCGATGCCGAGGGTCTGGAGGTGTTTGATGAACATCATCCATTTCATGGTCACCATCTTACTTTCGCCGATGGCGAAAATCGCGCCGATGTCACGCGCTTGGTTCGCGCGCC
>JBAUGM010000298.1:0-3956 GCA_049679725.1 Tepidisphaeraceae bacterium | reverse complement strand
GCCACTGACGTCAGCGCGGTTCGAGGTTGACGGTGACTGTCGTTTCCTTGCCGTCGCGGATGATCTTCAGTTCGGTCGGGCCGTTGTGGCTGGAGATGGCGGCGGCGAAGGACATCAGGTCGTCGACGGGCTGGTCGCCCAGGGACATGATCAGATCGTCGACCTTCAGCCCCGCCGATTCAGCGGCGGTGGCGGGGAAGATCCGGCCGACGCGCAGCGCGGGCCGCGCCCCCAGCAGTGCAACCTCCTGGCGGATCGGGTCGTTCGGCTGCACCTGCACGATCATCACGCCCAGCTGCGCGCGCTTCACTTTGCCGTGCTGGATGATCTGATCGGTGACCGGCTTGATCCCCTTGCACGCGAGCATCTGCCCCGGCCGGGCGAAGCCGGCGACGGTGCCGTCGGCGACGTTGATGATGATGGCGTTGTCGTCCTGCCCGCCGGTCCACAGCGCCAGCTTCGCGCCGGTTCGCGTCGGGGAAAGCACGAGCACGAGCGACCCGAGCGCCGGCTTGCCCGCGGCCAGGGGCAGCGGCTTGCCGGCGGGCTTGGCGAGCTTGAACACGGTGACGTTCGTCTGCCGGTCGGAGCCGACGAACGTCGCCGCCAGTTGCTCCTGCCCCGCCGTCACGCGCACGGGGCGATCGCCCAGCTCTTCCGGCGCGACGTACGCGGGAATCGCGACGTGGCCGGCGTCGTTCAGCACGATGCCGACAAAATCGACGCGGCCGAGCTCGCGCGGCCAGACGGCGACCATGCGCGAACCGTCGATGTCATCGAGGTAGGTGATCGACTTCGGCCCATCGGGCACGACGGTGACGAGGTCGAAATCGCCGTCGCCCTGGATCAGGCCGCGGGGGTCGCCGAGGTAGATGCGCTTGTCGCCGGGCTGGGAGGTTGGGAGCTCTTCGAGTTTGCGGAGGACGCGCGCGTCGAGCTGCTCGCGCCATTTGTTGAGGGGATGGTCCTCCGGCCCCATCAGCCGCGCGACCGCCGGCGCCGGAAGTCTTACGCGCACGGTCCCCGCGGCGACGTCTGCGTAGAGCGCGCGCATCTCCGCATCAAGCTGCGACAGCGCGGGCCGCGTCGTCTGTGCCCCCGCCAGCGGGACGCACGCGAGAGTCAGGATGCCGGCGATCAACGTGTTTCGCATAAGTGTTCGCTCTTGCCCTTCTCCCGGTACCCCGGGAGAAGGCTCGCGATGAGGGTGATTTCGAGTGCGAGCGACGTTCGACCTTCGACATCACCCTCACCCCAACCCTCTCCCGGAGTACCGGGCGAGGGAGTCATTCAGAAATTGTCCGACACCGGCACCACCTGCGAATCGTTCAACTGCTGCTGGCGGTTCTGCCAGCGGTCGACGTCGTTGATGAACTCGCGGGCGCGCTCCGGCGAGTTGAACCGCTGCACGCCGATTTCCTTGCCGCTGTCGTCCGTGAGGACCACTTCCACGGTTTTCGCAGCGGGATTCGCGGCGGGATTCGCGCCGGCGACCATTTCGTTGACTTCGCCCGGCTTCCGATCGAGCACGCCGCTGTTGGCGATCCGGCCCACGCTGAAGCCGATGACCAGACACGCCGCCGCCGCCGAGAAGATCCGCAGCCGCTTGGAGGTGCGTTGCCAGAACGATTCCCGTTCGAGGCGCTGGATCTCGCGCGTCGCCGCCGCGTTGAACCGCTCGACGGCCTTGTCGTCCGGTTCCATCGCGCAGAACGTCATCCGCCGATCAGCGCGCTCGGCGCGCAGCGTCTGTAGCGTCGCCGCCAACTCCGGCTCGACGTTCATGCGGTCGCGCAGCGCCTCGTCTTCGGCACTGGTCAACTCGCCGTCGAGGTGGTTCTCGAGCAGCTCAAGATCGGCATCGGACAGGGACATGGTTTACACCTTCAGAAGAAGCCAGGAGCCAGAAGACAGGAGCCAGAATGAAGTACGGTCGCCTTCGGCCTTTCTTCTATTGGCTTCTGGCTACTGGCTTCCAGCTTCTGCTCCTCCTCACGCATTCGCATAATCCTTCAACATCTCCGCCAACTGCCGGCGCGCCCGGAAGATCCACGTCTTCACCTGCGGGACGCTCGCGCCCAGCGTCGTTGCGATCTCGGCGTAGGGCATGTCGTCGTACTCGCACAGGACCAGCGCCGAACGGTAGTGCTCCGGCAGCTTGTCGATCGCGTCGCGCACGCGGCGGACGGTTTCATTCTCGAGCATCCCGCTCGACGGGTCGTCGTCGCCGCGGCCCGGGTGCTCGTCGCCGACGATTCCCATCTTCGGCTGCCGCAGGATTCGCAGCGCCTCGTTGACGACCGCCCGCTTGAGCAGCCCCCCGGGCTCGTGCCAGTCGTACCGCGCGCGGTGCTGGAACAGGTTCGTGATCGCCTGCTGGACGACGTCCTCGGGACTTGCGCGCGTGCCGACGATCGCCCGCGCGATCGCGAGCAACCGGCGCGAGTGATTGCGCACGGCCTCCTCGAAGAGCCGCAGCGTCACCTCGCTCGGGGACCCTCCGCCATTGCTGGCAGGGGCCCCCGCCGGTTCGAAGGCCTTCACATCCTCATCCATGCGCACAGCCCACCAAGGTTACGGCAGATCGTAGGCCCGCTGGGGGTGTTTTGGGTACGTATGCAATAAGCGCGCAAAACGACTTACGACAAAATCGGATTTGCGAAGAATTTTTCACGCGTTTTCCTGGGCTTTTTCCGAGATTGCGGAATCGTCGTGCGCGATCGTCGTGATAAACGCGCACGGTTCACCGACTGAGAAGGCGCGCTGGTGGACGTGAAGGCGCCGGGGCTCTTTGGCAACTGAAGACGGGAATCGCGCGGGGGAATGTGCGGAGATGTGCGGGAATGTTCAGCGCAAACGCGAATGTGCAGAACGAAGCCATTGCGTCCGGTCGTGGCTTGGGCATCTCGCCCGAGCATCCATCCGGTCGAGAGAGAGCTCGGGCGAGACGCCCAAACCATGAAAAGGGAGTGAACGCCCGTTGACGTCCGTTGACCTCCGTTAACCTGGGTTTACCTGTTCGCGCGGCGTGCAAAACGAACCCATTTCGCGCAAGACCGACACGCGCGCGGGGTGTGCGGGAAGGGGCGGTCGAGAGGGAAAATGGATGAAACGAAGCCAACCTGCGCTCACGGATCCCCGGGACTGCGCTGCGCTACGCCCCGGGGCGTAGCGCAGGGAGCGGTGCGACCGGAGCAGCCCCGGGGATCGGGGCGCAGGAATGTGCGGGAATGTGCATCAATGTTCAGTAATGTTCAGCGCAAACGCGAAGTGACAAAACGAACCCATTCTCACGGAGCGGTGTTGAAACGAGGTAGCTATGCTCCCGGCATGGCTGACACACACCGCTGCGGTTGGGCGACGACGGAACTGGGCATCGCGTATCACGATCGCGAATGGGGTGTGCCGCAGCATGACGATCGCGTGCTGTTCGAGTTCCTCATCCTGGAAGGCGCGCAGGCCGGGTTGAGTTGGGAGACGATTCTGAAGAAGCGCGAGAACTATCGGAAGGCGTTCGCCGGCTTCGACCCGGCGAAGGTCGCGCGGTTCGATGCGAAGAGAGTCGCGAAGCTCCTGGCCGATCCGGGGATCGTGCGGAACAAGCTGAAGGTCGCCGGCGCGGTGCGGAACGCGAAGGCGTTCCTCGCCGTGCAGCGCGAGTTCGGCAGCTTCGACGAGTACCTCTGGCAGTTCATCGGGGGGCGGCCGATCGTCAACCGCCACACGTCACTCAAAACAGTTCCCGCGCGCACGGCCGAGTCGGACGCGATGAGCAAGGACCTTGTCAAGCGCGGCTTCACATTCGTCGGCTCGACGATCTGCTACGCGATGATGCAGGCGGTGGGGATGGTGAACGATCATGAGGTGAGCTGCTTCCGCTACCGCGAAGTGTGAACGCGCGCCCCGAGGCCTCACGTCATCCCGAAGGGAGTTTTACGACCGAGGGATCTCGGGCT
>JBAUGM010000297.1:0-12445 GCA_049679725.1 Tepidisphaeraceae bacterium | reverse complement strand
GCCGCACGCTGACCAAGGCCCAGGCCGTCGCCGAGAGCCTCCCGCGCGTCGGCGACGCAACCCACCACGCCGTCGCCATCGATCACACCGATGAAGCATCGATCCGCAGCGGCTTCGACGCGGCGCTGGAGCAGGCGGGCCGCGTCGACGTGCTCGTCAACAACGGCCACGACGTCCTCGGCGTGGATTGGAAGACGGTGACGGCCGAGCAGTTCAACCGGCACATGAAGAACGCGACGGGCTACTTCCTACTCGGTCGCGCGCTGCGCGATCACGTCGTCGCGCGACGCGAGAGGGGCGACGCGAGCGGCGACGCCGGCGGGGGGGCGATCATCATGATCGGCTCGATGTACGGCGTCGTCGGCTCGTACCCCGACGCCTACGAAGGCGTCACGACGGCAAGCCCCGTCGCGTACCACGCGCTGAAGGGCGGCATCATCCAGATGACGCGCCACTTGGCCGTCTACTGGGCGAAGGACTCCATCCGCGTGAACTGCCTCAGCCCCGGTCCCTTTCCGCACGAGCGCATTGCGGCCGAGATGGTCGAGCGGCTGACGCGCAAGAGCCCGATGGGCCGGATGGGGCGACCCGATGAGTTGAAGGGCGCCCTCGTCTTCCTCGCCAGCGACGCCGCCAGCTACATGACCGGCCAGAACCTCCTCATCGACGGCGGCTGGACGGCGTGGTGAGCAGCGATCGCTGCGCGCCGGGTCGATCGCCTTGTGGGCTGAATGTATCAAACATATCTGGCTGCCTTGCTGGGGTGGTAAACCACGCATATCCTCCAAGAAAGCAACGAATCACGCCTCCATAGCGCAACAATTCGCGCACAATCTGGAATTATGACGGGAATTATTTTGCTCTTTGACTGACACAGCGCACAATGTTCGTATCAAGTCGCGTTCGGGCATCGTGCACATGAGCCAGAGACTCTCGCACAACCTCGCCCTCAAGTTCCGGCACAAGATCGAATCCGGCCAGTGGGCCCTGGGCGAACGTCTGCCCACCACCCGCGCGCTGGCGGCGGAGTACCAGGTCAGCGTCAACACGATCCAGAGCGCGTTCCGCTTCCTCGAAGCCCATGACCTGGTCGATCGCCGCCCCCGGCGCGGCGGGTTCGTCAAGGTCCCTCCCGGCAGGCGCGAGATGAGCAAGGCCACCACCGTCGGGTTCGTCGGCGTCTTCGCCACGCCGGGGAACGAGAGCGACGCCTCCGAATGGACCCAGCGCATCGTTCACGGCGCCGATCAGGAACTGCTCGATGCCGGATACCACCCGTCGCTGTTCAGCTACTCGCCCGACGCGAGCGGCGAGGTCGAGCGCCTCGTCGCCCGGATCGAGCAGTCGGCCGAGACCCTCGGCGGAATGGTGCTGTTCCTCAGCCCCGCGATCTTCGGACTCACCGACGAGCTCGACAAGCGCGACATCGCGTGGGTCTCCATCAACCGCATCCACGAGCACGCATCCCAGAACTTCGTCACCCAGGACGCCTTCACCGCCGCCCGATTGATCGGGCGCTGCCTGGCGCGGATGAACGTCGGGCGCGTCGCCGTCCTCAGCGATGCGATGGCGCCGGGCAAGTCGGCCGCCGACAAGTTCTTCGGCCTGATCCAGGGCTACGTCGAGCGCGGCATGCCGTCGCGCAACATCGATTACGTTTCCAGCAACGGCTACCTCGAGCAGGATGGCTACGTCCACCTGAACGAATACGTCGATCGTCACGGCCCGCCGGGCGTCGTGTTCGCCTCGGGCGACCTGCTCGCCCTGGGCGCCATCCGCTGCCTGCGCGAGCGCAAGCTGAAGGTGCCGTCGCAGGTGGGCGTGATCGGCGCCACGGGTCTGAAGATGGGCGAGTACACCCACCCGTCGCTGACCGTGCTGGCCAACCCCATGGAACAGATGGGCCACGAAGCCGCCCGCATGCTGCTGGAAATGTCACGTGGAAACGTCAGCCGGCTGATCGGCCGATACGTGCCGGCGCCGGTGGTGGTGCGCGAGTCGTTCCCGATCCCGCAGGAACTGCTCGACGAGGAGAGCGCCGGGCTTCGTTGAACAGAGAGTCACCATCGGGCCGGGCGGGAACCGGACCGGGCGGGAACCGGCGGCAGAGCCGCGCGGCTCTCGCTGGCCGACGAGAGCCCAGCGGCTCGGCCGCGGGTTCCTCTGAGTCGAGATCGAAGGGCGGGGCGATCGCGAAACCGCGGTGTTTCGCCCGCCCCGCGATGAATGCCGGGTTCAGATCCGTATCGCGTCACGTCCGTTCACACATCCCCGCGCCGCGGCGGGGACGGGCAAAGGAGATCATGATGCGTCACGTCACCCCCCACGCGCCCGGACCGGATCAAAGCCGGCGTCACCGGGCGTTTACGCTTGTCGAACTACTCGTCGTCATCGGGATCATCGCCGTGCTGGTCGCGCTGTTGCTGCCGGCCCTTCAAAAAGCCCGCGAGCAGGCAATGCAGACGACGTGCATGTCGAATCTTCGTCAGATCGGCATCGCGTCGATCATGTACGCCAATGACAACAAGGGGTTCATCATGGTGAGGTATCGTGGGGGCACGGCCCTGATCCCCACGTTCTACGCTACACCTCAAGTCACTCTGTTCAACGGACCCGACGCTGGATTGGGTGCAGGCACGATAGCCAACCCGGGGGGTGGCGTGTCGCTCCTGGTGTTCCCCGCCACCACTCCGCCGCCGCTTGGTCGAGCCACCCAGAAGTACATGCTCAGCAATGACGTGTTCTTTTGCCCGAGCGACAACATTCGTCGGCCTTTCCGAGCCCTGACCCCCGGCGGCACGGGCTGGGGTCCCTCGTCAGCACTCGCCTTGGCCGGGGCCGGTGGTTCACAATCGTACTGGCACTGGTATTGGCCGGAGAAATCCGTTTTCAATGGCGCACCCTACAACGCCATTCCGCCCACCGATCTGCAGGGATTCGGCCACGGCGACATCATCAATGATCGTGTTTCAAAAAAGGGCGGCGCGCAGCGAATGTTCATGGCTGATCAGTACATTCCGGTGCCGCCGGCCACATCCGCCGTCACGGACGTTTTCAAGAACTTTCACAAGCAAGGGATGAATGTGCTGTACCTGGACGGGCACGTCCGAATGGTTCCAGGCAGCGCGCTCGAGAAATGGGCTGAGGCGAATCCGCAGGATCACAGACAAGGTGGTCACGGCGGCGTGGGCGGTGGATACGCGTTCGCGATCATGCGTGGCGCCAACGCCAACTATTAGCCGTCGCGTCGCATGTTGAAGTGACTCTGCTCGAATCAGAGCCCGATGAAGGGCTTCGTGACGTGATCGATTTGTACTGGACCGATGGGTTCATGACGCATCGCCTTGTCGGCGGCGCGGGGACAACCGCTCCCCACGCCGCCGTCGTTGTTCCTTCAGGTTTGACGTAGTGGAGTGAAAGTTCATGCCCGCAACGCGACCACTCCGCATCGGCGTTTCCACCTATTCCTTCTGGCACTTCAAGGGCGAGCCGATCGACATCGCCCACTGCATCGACCGCGCCGCCGAGATGGGGTTCGACGGCGTCGAGATCCTCCATCAGCAGATGGGCGGCGAGGACAACAACTACCTCCAGGACCTCAAACGCCGCGCCTTCACGCAGGGGCTGGACCTCATGGGCTTCTCCACCCACCAGGGGTTCGTCTCGCCCGACAAGGCGGTCCGGCAGAAGAACATTGACCACACGCTGCGCTGCATCGAGCTGGCCTGGCGGCTGGGCATCCCCACCCTGCGCGTCAACACCGGGCGGTGGAACACGATCAAGAGCTTCGACGAGCTGATGGCCAACAAAGGCATCGAGCCAAAACTCGAAGGCTACACCGATGACGAGGGGTTCAAGTGGGTCATCGACAGCCTCGAGCAGTGCATCCCGCGCGCGCAGGAGTGCGGCGTGATCATGGGGCTGGAAAACCACTGGGGCCTGGGGCGCACGGCGGAGGGGGTGATGCGCGTCGTCGACGCGATCGACTCGCCGTGGCTCAGGGTCACCCTCGACACCGGCAACTTCCTCGAGAACCCCTACGAGCAGATGAAGACCCTCGCCCCGCACGCGGTGCTCGTGCAGGCCAAGACCTACTTCGGCGGCGGGGAGTGGTACACGCTCGATATCGACTACGCCCGCGTCAACCAGATCCTCCGCGATGCGAAGTTCCGCGGCTACGTCTCCCTGGAATTCGAAGGCAAGGAAGACGCGGCGACGGGCGTGCCGAAGAGCCTGGAGCTCCTGCGAGCGGCGTTTTCGTGAAGAAATGTTGAGCCGCAGATGAACGCAGATAAACGCGGATAAGAGAGAGTGCCACGAATCTCACGAATCGCACGAATCAGAGCAAAGCACTCTTCCTCATTCGTGAGGATTCGTGAGATTCGTGGGCAGTCATCTTCGCCCTCCGGCATTGATCTGCGTTCATCTGCGTTCATCTGCGGCTAATCCCATTGCTCTCGTAGAATCAGCGAATCATGACGAAGAGCCTCCGCATCTGGCATGTCGGCAACTGGTGCATTCACCTCGGGCAGAAGTACGTGGAGTCGCCGTTCGAGGCGCCGAGCAAGGATGTGGAGGTCGTCAACTACGCGCAGCCGTTCGTCGATGCGCTGCGCGCGATTCCCGCGGCGGAGGTGATCTCGCAGCCGTCGTGGGAGCTGTACCACATGTCGCCGGAATCGTTCGACGAGCGATTGCGCTGGGCGACGACGATCATCTTCGCCGACGTCGAGACCAAGTGCCTGATGCTCCACCCCGACTTCTTCACCCGCGGCAAGTGGGGCGACAAACCGATCACGTTCCCCGACCGCTTCGACCTCCTCCGCGCCTGGGTCGAGCAGAGCGGCGGGGGTGGTGAGGGCGGCCATTTCCACATGAACGGCGGCTGGCTCAGCTTCGGCGGCGAGCTCGGCAAGGGTGGGTGGGGGCGCAGTCGATTCCAGCCGGTCTTGCCCGTCACGTGCCTGCCGCACGACGACCTGATCGAATCCACCGCGGGCTACGCGCTGCGCACGACTGTTTCATCCCACCCGATCCTGCGCGACATCGATCTGGCGACCGTTCCGCCGCTGCTGGGGTTCAACGAAGTGAAGCTGCGCGACGGCGCGACCGCGATCATCGAGATCGAGAACATGGGGACCTATCACCCGCTGCTGGCCGAGCACCGGTTCGGCGCCGGCCGGGTGAGTTGCTGGATGACCGGCGCGAGCCCGCACTGGGGGATCAACTTCATGAAGTGGAAGCAGTACGGGCGATTCTGGTCGCAGGAGTTCACGGGGTGAGGAGCGCGGTGGTCGCGCGTGATGCGCGCGCTCCGTCATCCTGAGGAACTCCGAAGGATCTTGCCGCGAACGTGAGGGCCCCAGGATTTCCGCTGGATCCTTCGGAGTACCTCAGGATGACAAGCGCCACGCGCGCCCGTGCACGTTTCAATTCTGCGGCGTGCTACGGCGTCCACACCGAGTGCAGCGGGATGCGAAACGTCGCGCCTTCCTCGAAGTCGTAGACGAACCCCTGATCGTAGCGCTTCGGCAGCGGCTTGTTGCGGATGGTCGTGCTTGGCCCCGCGTAGCCGCGGACGAAGGAGATGGGGCCGCAGAAGATCTTGGTCAGGTTGCCGTCCTTTTCCGCGGAGACGATGGGGTACGTCGCGTCGCGCTCGTTGTTGTTGTCGATGAGGATGTGCTGGCCGACGAGCGACTGTGGCGCGGGGGCGGGCGAAGCAGAGGGGGCATCGAGCCAGATCCAGCCGCCGCCGTCGAGTTGCCTGTTCATCTTGGCGATCTTGCCGGTGATCGCGGGCTGCGCGGTGACCTGTGCGTCGTTGTAGGAGAGCTCCGACGCCCCGACGAGCGCGACGCGCTGCACCTTGCCGCCGGACTCGCGCACGTGGGCGAGCGTGCCGGTCAGGGAGAGGCCGTTTGCCAACTTCAATGTGCCGCCGGATGGGTTGAAAACGACGTGATCGATCGTCCCGTCGGCCAGTTCGACGCGAATGGCGACGGCCTTGGGGCTCGAAGTCGTTTCGATCCGTTCGACCGATTTGATGAAGGGCTTGGCCTGGTAGGGCTCGATGACGGATGTGAACGTGCTCGACAGGTCGGAAGAGGGCTTGGCAGAAGACGGCTCGGGCGGAGCCTCGCCCTCCCGTTGCCCACCGCCCGTGCGGTGAAGCAGCGCGTACCCGATGCGGCGTGGATTGCCCGGTTTGTTCTGCGGCGGGTCGGCGTCGGCGAGGGCGACGTCGTCCAACGGCGTGAGGCTGTGGAAGCGCAGGTGGGTGTCTTCGTCCGGCTTCGTCCCGCGGTAGCCGGGTTGGGCCTTCCAGTCGAGCGTGAACTGCGCCGCCGGCTTCGCGTCGCGTTTGACGTTATAGAACCACGAGTAGCCGAGCGGTCCCTTGTCGGATTTGAACGGCACATCGGCGCCGGCGTACGAGCCACCGTCCTGCGCGACGAGGTTGAGGCCGGAACCGATCGGCGTGATCTCGCCGGGCGGGCCGTGGAAGCTGTAGAGGTGATCCTTGCCGCCGGTGACGTGGAAGACGTCGATTGCGTAGGCGTTGTCGCCGGGGACGTCGATCAGGACGACCGTGCGCGCGTATTCCTTCGCCTGCTTCTTGTAGCCGCCGGGCGCGTCGGCCTGGAAGACGCTCAGGCCCGGGAGGCGATTGAAGAGGCGCGTCTTGCCGCCGTACTCGCGCTCCTGCGGTTGCTGATCGATGAGCACGAGGTTGTGCGCGAGGCTGTTGATCGTGACCGCGCTGCGGTGGGGCCAGGCGGTGGCGAACTCCGGATAGCCGTGATCGGGCATGAGCCACTTGCCGAAGGCGAGGAGGTCGATGTTGAGGTGATCGAGATGGCCGTGGTACGTGCTGCGGCCGTAGTAGAAGGAGAGGGCGGTGCCAGCGGGGCCGGCATCGGACTCGAGCAGGGCCAGGCCATAGCCGGAGACGAGCGAACTGCCGACGGCGCGCGGGCCGGCCTTCTTCCCGTGCTGCTCGATCTCGGCGGCGAGCGTGTCGGGATCTTTCGCGAAGATGTCGCGGCCGAGGCCTTTCGCGGAGTTCCCATTGGCGCGATACGCGGCGACGGCCAGCGCGGGGTCGCGCGTGTAGCGATATCCGTCCGCCATGAACGCCACGTTCACGTTTGCACGGCCGACGGAGCCGGTTGACCCCGTGTCGCCGATGTTCGGCGTCGCCACGCCCAGCGCGCAGAGCCGATACGCGGATGTGAACGTCGCGCGGAACTGGGGGAAGTCGCGATAGAGGTTCTGCTTCGCGTAGCGCGGGTAGTCGCCGATGAGGTTCGCGACTTCCGCAAACCCCACGCCCCACGACAGCGCATATCCCGGCCCCGCCTCCGGCGAGATGCCGTCGCGATCCAGGTCGCCGACGATCAACCCCGGCAGCGCGCCGCCGTCAGGCGCGAAGACCCAGTCGAGCCACTGCTCGGATTCGGGCTGCGAATCGAGCGCGACGGCGCACGTCGCCATCGTCCGTTGGTGCATGCCCTCGTTGCCGATGATCTGCCCCGCGTGAATCCCCTTGACGATCTCGCGGAGCAGCCGATCGTCGATGTTCTGCACGAGCAGGTCGCGCGTGCCCTTCGGCGCCGGAAGTTTGAACTGCTCGGAGCGCGACTTGAGGAACGCGTAGAGCGCCGGATCGTCCGCGGTCCCGGAGAGGACTTTGTCGTACGCTCCGACCAGGCCCGACATCACGCCGCATTCCCAGATGCGGCCCTCGATCTTGCCGAACGTGCTGTTGCCGTCGGAGTGATACCAGCCGCGCTCGGCGTAGGGCTTCCAATCCATCGTCGGGTAGACGTCGGCGATGCGATCGAGCAGCACCGCCGCCTTGTGGGCGTACTGGCGGTCGCCCGTGTAGACGAACGCATCGGCGAGCGCATCGACCCCGCTGAAGAGGTGCCGCCAGTATTTCCAGGTGTAGTAGCCGATGAACCGGTGCACGCGGCCGTTCTCGTCGATGTAGCCGAAGCCGTCGTCGACGCCGTACTTGTGCAGGGGATCCTTCGGGTCGGGATGCTCCGCATTGAACAGGAGCGATCGATCACCCTTCGCGGGGTTGAACAGGCCGTGCGCGTCGATCGCGCTGGCGTAGTACTTCGCGAAGTCATTCGTCGGAAAGACGACCTTGCACGAAGGGCACGTCAGCTTCCACGGCTTGTTCGCGATGTCAGGCTCATAGGGGTAGTTGCCGAAGGCGTCGATCTTGTCGCCGCACTTGAGGCAGCCGAGGCGCTTGGGGCCGATCTTCACGTTGCGATCCATCGTCACGTCGATGGTGCGCGGCAACTCCTGGCCGGGGACCATCGACCAGAGCGCTTCATCCGACTTTTCCAGCCACGGCGCGGCGCGCGTCACGGCGCCGTCGCGCACTTTCGTGGCCCATTCGTACTTCTCGCAATTCGCCCGGGCGTTGGCGAGCCGCTCGGCGGTGTACCTGCCGCCGTGCTCACGCGCGGCGAGCGCGCTCTGGCCGATGAGACTGAAGGCGATTACGACGGCATAGACAAACTTCATGCGCGCTCCCTCGATGAGGCGGACAGTTCGGCTCGACGGAAGAGAAGTGTACCTCGCCCGCATGCCGAACCGCGCCTTCGTTCGTGTCGCGTCGACAGGCTGTGTGTCAAACAAACAGTTGCGGAAGACTCGCGCAACGGCTACGTCTACGCTGATGATGAAGAATCGATCGCGCGAATGGTCATGCACGACCTCGTTCACAACGAAACCCCACGAGGGCAACCGCGCCGTGCGAAGTGGCGAATGGAAACTGGTCGCGACCCACCGTCAGCTCTGGCAACTGTTCAACATGACGTTGGATCGTACGGAGCAACACGATCGCGCTGCCGAGCAACCGCAGCGCGTGGGCGAGATGTCGAAGGCGTAGGAAGCGTGGGCCGCACGCTGCGGCGTGCGGCCGTGGCCCGTGCGGGAGCAGCGTGCGACGGCGAACTGCTGAGCCGCGCGTGCCGCGACGTGATCAACGAACGCGGTAGATCGTTGCACGTCATCCCGATGGGAGCCCTGGCGACCTGAGGGATCTCGGGTCCGCGAACTGCATTCGAGGCCGAGATCCTTCGGCTCGTAAAACTCGCCTCAGAGCGTGTGAGTTTTTCAGTGGCATGGGCGTCTCGCCTATGCATCCCTGTTCGAAGACGCATGGGCGGGACGCCCATGCCACTAAAGATTCACAAACTCTCAGGATGACGTCACTGCTGGCCAGAGGCCGCGCGATCCCGCATCAGTTCACGTACGCGATCTCGTTCGTGAACAGCAGCGCTTGCGCGTACTGCTCCCACGGCGTCAGCGGCTTGCGCTCGACGATCTCGCCCTCGTTGCGGATCGCGCTGCGGGCGCCGCCCTTGCGCTTCATCATGGCTTCGGCCTGCCGCTGCTGCTTGACGGCCATGGCGCGCTGGGCCTTGTCCTCCGCCTGCGCGTTGGCCGCGCGCCGTTGGGCGACGGCGAGGTTGGGATTGACCTTGGCGGCGGACGCGACGGACGGATTCACCGCCTTGAGGAAGTCCCGGGCGGCCCACACTTCTTCCGGTCTGGGCTTGCGCTGGAAGACCACTTCGTAGAGCGCGACCACCCGGCCGGCGTCGTCCTTCGCCTCGGTGAACTCCGGCCGGCTCGTCACCTTCCGCGCCGCGTCGGCGGCCATCGGGCTGTTCATGAAGAACAACGCCTGCTGCGGCACGATCGTGCTCGTCCGCTGGCTGTTGGCCATGTCCGGGTCGGCGAAGTCGAACTGGCTCATCAGCTCCGGCAGCGCCCCGCGATCGATGTAGCCATAGACGCTGCGGCGGTTGCTGTACGGCTCATCCGTGAGGTTGACGGGCTTGCCGCCGAGCGAATCGTCGAGCGTGCCCGTGAAGACGAGCATCGAGTCGCGCACGGCTTCGAAGTCGAGCCGGCGCAGGTTCGCGCGCCACAGCAAACGGTTGTCGGGGTCCTTCTCCTCGGCCAGCGCGTTCGTCTCGCTGCTCTGCTGGTAGGTGCTGGAGAGCATGATCAGCCGGTGCATTTTCTTCGCCGACCAGCCGTCGCCCTGCCCCGAGCTTGTCGAGGGGTCGCCGGTAAAGCGCGACGCGAGATAGTCGAGCATCTCGGGATGACTCGGCGCCTCCGACTGCACGCCCAAGTCGTCCGGCGTGCGGACGAACCCCTGGCCGAAATGGTGCATCCAGATGCGGTTGATCATCACCCGCGCCGTCAGCGGGTTGTCCTTCGTCGCGATCGCGTTGGCCAAGTCGAGCCGGCCGCTGCCGTGGGTGAAGTTCGAGCGGTTGGGCCCGGCGAGAACTTCGAGGAAACGGCGGGGGACGACCTCGCCGCGGTTCTGCTGCTCGCCGCGGATGAAGATCGGGGAGTTGCGAGGTTTCGACAAGTCCTCGACGACCATCGCGCGCGCCGGGCTGGCTGGGTGCGTCAGCATCAGTTCGTTGATCGACGCGAGCTGGAGCCGTTGGTAGCCGCCCTGGTTGACGGCGGGCAGCTGCGGCGCGACCTCGCGCAACCGGTCTGCCGTCAGCGCCGGAGCGGGCTCGATCGGCGCGGGCGTGCCGATCACTTCCACGAGATCCTCGTCGAACCCGGACACGGTCTTCGTCGTCGCGTTCCGGCACGCGTCGAGGTACGCCTCGGCCTGATCGTCGATGCTGGCGAAGAGCTTGCCGTAGACCTCGGTCACGTCGCGCAGGCTCTTGAACGAGTCGGGCGAGACGTTCGCGAATGCCTCCAGCACCATCGGGTTGACCCGCTGGCGGCGCTGTCCGCGCCCATCCTGGAGCTTTTCCAGCACGTCCGGCGCGCGCTCGGCGAACTCCGCCGGCGGGATCTGGGCGAAGGCGAACAGCGGCGCGAAGACCGGATCGTTCGGCCGAACCCTGCGCAGGCCGCCGCCCTGGTAGATGTCGCGGTCCAACTTCTCGTCGGAGATGATCTGATAGCGCAGCTTCTGTTGCTCCGCGTCGGCGCCGCGTCGCCCGATCGTCGCGACCAGCAAGTACGCCGCCGCCTTCTTGCGGAACTCGCCCGACTTGGTCTTGAGCACCTCGAAGTACAACTCGCGGCTCTTCGCTTCGCGCTCCGCGAGTTGCTTCTTGAAGTCTTCGTACTCGTCGCCGGTCGGATCGGGCACGATCATCGGCTTTTGATTGGGCTCGGTGGTGCTCGCGAAGACGCCGTGCAGCGAGTAGTAGTCGGCGGTCGGCACCGGGTCGAACTTGTGATCGTGGCAGCGGGCGCAGGAGACGGTCAGCGCCATCGTGCCCTTGGTCACCGCGTCGATGCGCTCGTCGATCGTGTCGTTCGGATTCTGAAACCGCTTGCCGACCGTGATGAACCCCAGCGCGGCCAGCCGCGTCTGGTCCTCGCGCGTCTCGGGGAGCTGGTCGGCGGCGATCTGTTCCTTCAGGAACTGGTCGTACGGTTTGTCGTCGTTGAAGCTCTTGATGACGTAGTCACGGTACGTCCACGCGAACGGGAAGCGGTACTCGCCCTTGTCCTGATCGTTCCCCGTCGTGTCGCTGTAGCGCGCCGTGTCGAGCCAGTATCGGCCCCAGCGCTCGCCGTAGTGGGGGGATGCGAGCAACCGGTCGACGACGCGCTCGAACGCGTCCGGCGACTTGTCCTTCACGAACTCGGCGACTTCCTCCGGCGTCGGCGGGAGGCCGATGAGGTCGTACGTGGCCCGCCGGAGCAGCGTCTCCTTCGACGCGGGCGGCGAGGGTTTCAGGCCGTTCTGCTGGAGCTTCGTGAGGACGAACGCGTCGATCGGGGACTTCACCCAGCTTGCGTCAGGGAGCGCAGGCACTGCCTGCGGCTTTACAGGCTGGAAGGCCCAGTGCGCCTTGGCGGCGTCGTTCATGCCGGTCAGTTTGCTGGCGTGGTCGGGGGCGGCGTCGCGCGGGTCCGGCGCGCCCATCTTGATCCATTGCTCGATCGCGCTGACCTCGTCCGCCGAGAGCTTGGGGCCCTTTGGGGGCATTTGCAGGTCGGGGTCGGTGTAGCGAATGGCGGTGAGCAGCTTCGATTTTGAAGGATCGCCCGGGGTGATGACGGCGCCGTTCTCGCCGCCTTTCTGCCATCCCTCGCGCGTGTCGAGGGTGAGGCCGCCCTTGCTCTTTCGCTCCTCGACGCTGTGGCACTGGTAGCACTTGCCGGCGAGGATCGGGCGCACCTTCGCCTCGAAGAATGCGAGTTGATCCTTCGGCAGCTTGACCGCGGCGGCGGCGGCGGGACGCGTCGCGGGCGCGGCGGCGAACGTCATCGCGGCCGACGCGAAGCCTAATCCGGCAACCAGAGCGAGTTGGAGATGACGAGCCATGCTACTCCCTTGCAACATCGCGAACACGTGGCTTGGGCGTCTCGCCCGAGCGTTCCGGCGGAGCCGCTCCGCGGGAGTGCTCGGGCG
>JBAUGM010000296.1:0-5019 GCA_049679725.1 Tepidisphaeraceae bacterium | reverse complement strand
ACTTGATACGTCGCAAGGAGTCGAACGACGGCAGGTCCCTGCTCGGCGGCACGGAAGCCAACCCCAGCTTGCCGAACCCCTTCCGCGCGGCCACAGAGGCAGCTATCCAGCAAGACTCTCATGCTGCGGATCCCACGGGAAAGGGATCGACTCGCTCATGCGCCACGAGCTTGTAGGCGTAGAGCATGCATGCGCGAATGTCGTCGGGTTCAAGGAAGGGATAGGCGCCGATGAGATCTTCGCTGCTGTCGCCCGCCGCCAGCATCGACAAGACGTGCTCGACCGCCAGGCGCTTCCCGCGCACGATCGGCTTACCCCCGAAAATGACGGGGTCCGACGTGATTCGACGAAGCAGATCGGGCGCATTCATGATCGGGACATCCTAACACACCTGATGTCTCAAGGCACCGCAACCTGGCTAGGGCGACTTCACTGCGAGGCGAGCGATCAAGGCAATTTGAACAAGAATGCTGAGATTGCTTGTCTTCACGCCGCCGCCCCGCCTTGGTCGGCCAGCGCAATGCTCGAAACGGCGCCGAAGGTGCTGAACAATCGGATGCGCCCGGTGATGACGTACAACTCGTCCGAACCCGGCTCCTTCGCCTCGGGGTTAAACGCAATGTTTTCCGGATGCTCGATCAAGACGCGGTCGCCGCTTTCCAGCACCAACACGAACCGGCGAAACGGGACGGCGCGGATAAGTCGATGGACTTCAGACCGAATGGAGTCGACGCGCGCCACGAAACCTCCCAGTGTTGGTTCGCCGAGTGATATCAGTTTCGGGACTTCTCGGCACCGGCAAGCGCACTTCGCCTCACGGCCACAGCGCCATGCCGTCGAGTCCCGCGGTTTCAGGTTGGCCGGTGATGAGGTTGGCGTTCTGCACGGCCTGCCCGGCGGCGCCTTTGCCGAGGTTGTCGCAGGCGCCCATGGCGATGATCAGGTTGCGCTGCGGGTCGGCGGCGTAGGAGACGAACGACAGGTTCGATCCCGTCGCCCACTTCGTGTGCGGCGGCTTGTCCGAGACGCGCACGAACGGTCGGCCCGCATAAAACTTCCGGGCGGCATCGAGGCATTGCTCGGTCGTCGCTTTCCCGCGCGCGTAGATCGTCGCGAGGATGCCGCGCGTCATCGGGCACAGGTGCGGCGTGAACACGAGCCCCTGCGACGTCGTCCCGGAGATCTTCGAGATCGTCCTGGCGATCTCCGGCATGTGCGAGTGTTTCAGCAGGCCGTAGGGCGCGAGGTCTTCGTTCACCTCGGCGTAGCCGAAGGTCGCCTCACCACCGCCCCGACCGGCGCCGCTCACGCCGGTCTTGGCGTCGACGATGATCCCGTGCGGGTCGATCAGCTTGGCAGCGAGCAGCGGCGCGAGGGCGGCGAGCGTGGCGGCGGGGTAACAGCCGGGGTTGGCGATGCGCGACTGGCCGCGGATCTCATCGGGCCAGACGTCGGCCAGGCCGTACGTCCAGCCGTCGACGTAACGGTGGTCGCCGCCGATGTCGACGATCTTCGTGGTTGCCGGGACGCGCGCCAGCGCCTCCTTCGACGCGCCGGTCGGGAGCGATGCGAAGAGCACATCGAGCTGCGGCCCTTTGACTGCGCCCAGGGCAAGCGGGTCCCATTTCTGGATGACGAGATCGGCCAGCTTCGGCGACACGCCGGGGAAGCGCGTGACCAGCTTCGACCCCGCCGACGACTCGCCCGCGGCGTAGACCAGCTCGAACGCGGGATGACCCGCGATGAGGCGCAGCGCCTCGCCGCCGCCGTAACCGGAAATGCCGACGATGCCGACTCGGATGCTCATTGCCCGCGAGTGTACGCACGCCAACGCGCGCGGACAATGAGAGGACGGAAAACCCGCGGCGGAGCCGCAGGGCTCTCGCCGGCATGCGAGATCATCTCTACGTTCGTCCGCTCACGGGAGCCCAGCGGCTCCGCCGCGGGTCAGCGCGGGGTTGACCGGCTTCGCCGGACGTTTCTATCCCTTCGCCATCTTCGCCATCTCGATTTGTCCCCGTCGCGCGATCTCGTCGGTCGTGAGGTCTTCCAGATGCGTGCCGATCGACCACTCGTGGCCGAACGGGTCGGTCACCGCGCCGTAGCGGTCGCCCCAGAACATGTTCGCCAGCGGCATCTTCACCTTCGCCCCCGCACCGGTGGCGCGAGCGAAGGCGGCATCAGCGTCGGTCACGTAAAGGTGCAGGCCGGCGCCGGTCCCGCCGATCGAGAGCGGGGAGGGGCAGTTCCACTCCTTCGATTCCTCGCCGAGCATGATGATCGAGTCGCCGATGCGGATCTCGGCGTGCATGATCGTGCCACCGGGGCCGGGCATGCGGCAGAGTTCTTCGGCGCCGAAGGCTTTCTTGTAGAACTCGATCGCGTCGGCGGCGCCGCGCACGCGGATGTAGGGGGTGATCGCGTGGTATCCGTCGGGGATCGGCTTGGCTTTGGCCATGATGTCTCCTTGATGAGTGTGACTGGAGCGGCGCGACAACTGTCAGATGCGCCCGCGTGAACATTATGACGCCGCCAAGCCGTGCGCGCATTCAGATTTCATTGCCAACGGGAAGAATGTTCAACGGTGAACGAATTCGCCGATCAAGGGGAGATGCGAAGCATGAAGTGCACCATTTTCGCGATGACGCTGGCCGCCATCTTCGTCGCCGCGGCGCGTGGCGATGAGCGGCGTCCGACGGGCGCAACGACGCAGCCGGCGCGGTGGGTGATCGAGGCGCGGATCGTCGAGACGGCGGCAACGACGCGGCCGGCCACTCAACCTGCCACGACGACACAACCGGTAGGCACGGTTCTGATCGGCGCCTTCGAGTGGCCGGAGGATGCAGAACCGTTGTTTCGTCCGGACGCAAAGCCGCTCGCGTCGATCGAAGTGCTTGCGATGGCGAACGAGCCATTCTCGGCGACGGCGACCGTGGGCGGGACAGAAAGTTCGGCTTGCTGGTCGTGCCCGGCCGCTCAAGCGGGACGATTACATCAGTGTTAAGCTGGATTTCGAGCAACGCGACGCCCGCGTACCATTCGGCAACGTGTCGCAGATCAAGACGAACGTAATGCTGACGATCGGGAAGCCGATCATGATCGGCGGGTTCGTCGGCGCTGAGCGGCCGTACTCGATCGCCGTGCGCCTGACGCCCGAGCCACAACGGGAGAAGTGAACGTGGTCGTCATGATGAACACCGGCGGCATCGCGCAGACGAACTGCTTCGTCGTCGCGGACGAAGCGTCGAAGCAGGCGGTGCTGTTCGATGCGCCGAACGACACGGCGGCGCCGCTGCTCGATGAGGTGACGCGTCGCGGGTTCGATCTGATCGGCCTGTGGCTCACGCACGGGCACTTCGATCACGTGGCCGATCATCGCGTGGTCACGGATCGGTTCCCCGGCGCGCGGGTGCTGATCCACGAGCTCGACGCGCCGAAGCTGCGCAACCCCGGCAGCTCGGCGTTCGTCCTGCCGTTCACGATCCCGCCGCGGGAGCCGGACGGGTTCGTGACGGATGGGCAGGCGCTGTACATCGGTTCGAATCCGATCGACGTGATCCACACGCCCGGCCACGCACCGGGCCACGTGATGTATCACTTCCCCGACGAGAAGATCCTGATCGGCGGCGATCTTGTGATCATGGGCGCGGTGGGGCGGACGGACCTTCCCGATTCCGATGCGGATGCGCTCGACGCATCAATCCGGCGCGTGATGCAATTGCCGGATGACACACACCTGCTGCCCGGGCACGGCCAGCCGAGCACGCTGGGCGAAGAGCGGCGGAGCAACCCGTACGTCGCTGCCGCGCTGCGCGGGGGTTAGATCGCTTGCGTCTTCGCGATCGCATTCCACGAAGAAGGTGAATAGAAGCAGATCACATACTCGAGAGGGGCGCGAAAAAAAAGAAGCCGTCCCGGACGGGACGGCTTCGCTGGCTCTCTCAATTTCGATCAACACGACCCGCGCACTACTGCGCAGGCGCCTTCTTGGCGGTGGGCTTGAGCTTCAGCTCGACGTTCTCCATCGGCTCGCCGCTCTTGACCGTGATCGCCTTGCTCGCGTTGCCCGAGCCTTTGAGGCTGGCGCTGAGACGATACTTGCCGGCGGGCGCTTCGAGGGAGAACTTGCCGGCGGCGTCGGTCGTCGCCTGCGCGACCGGTTCCGGACGTGCGGGCTTCTTCTCGGCGTCGGGGGACTTGTCCGCGCCCTTGGCGGCGTCCTTCTGATCGTCGGCAGCCTGGGCGGCGGGCTTGTCGGCTGCGTCCGCCGGCTTTTCGGCCGGCTTCCGCGTTCCCGGGACCATCAGGCGCACCGTCGCGCCGGCGGCGGGCGAGCCATCCTCCAGCAGCACGACGCCGCTGACCTTCACCTTTTCCGACTTCTTCGCCGCGCCGTCGTCCGCGCCGCCCGCGCGCACGCCGGACAGAGCGACCATCACCCCGAACGCCAACGCCGGCAACGACCACTTCACAATTCGCAACATGTTCTCGCTCCTGTGTGACCCGCGACCCCGCAATACTGCCGACTCGGCAGCCGTGCGAGTCCGACACGGCGGGGGCGGGCTGGGTTGAATCGCCTATTTGAACGTGGAACGGACGAGATTGTTACCTCGAAAATCGTGTCCCGCAAGGAAGAGGCCGCCTTGTGACAAGGCCGTGCGTAAGCTGGGCAACTATCGCGCTGCGCGCAACTCGTCCCACACGTCACGCAAGTCCAACTGGACGCGGACGCGGGCGCCTCCGTCGGTGTCGTATTCGACCTTATAGGTGCGGGCGCGGGCCGTCGCGCGGTTGACGGCGTCGCGCACGCGCGGATCGCGTTCGGCGGCCTGGGCAATTGTCAGGTCGGTGGTCAGCGACAGGGGGTCGATCTGCGCGACGAGGTTCTTCGCGGCCTCCGCCTCGGCGGCGCGGGCGCACTTGAGCTTCGATCCCGCGACGGCGGCGGACCCTTCGGCTTCGATCTGCCGGTTCGTCCACACCGGCGGGAGCGAGGGGAGCGGAGGCAACGGCCTGGTC
>JBAUGM010000295.1:0-5383 GCA_049679725.1 Tepidisphaeraceae bacterium | reverse complement strand
ATTCATCTGCGTTCATCCGCGTTCATCTGCGGCTAATCAAAATGAAGTCACTCGACCAAAAGCTCGCCAACATCCACGCGAACCCCAGCGGCGCGCGGGATTTCATCCTCGCCGACGCGAAGGATGCCGACATGGCCGCCGGCCTTGCCGCGCCGGGGAAGGACGCGGTCACGGGGAAGATCCGCTCGCTCGCGGAATACCGCGACCAGATGCGCGAGATCGTCCGCCAGGGGCTCGTCGACATCATGCTGATGTCCGCCAGCACATCGGAAGTGCTGACGATCGACGAGCGGCTGTTCGACCACTCCGCCATCACCCCCGCCGTCCGCGCGAACGACACGACCGACATCCACCTGATGACCGGCGGCACGTACGCCGCCGAGCCGTCGCGACCATTCCGCACCGCGACGATCGAGCAGATTCAGAGCGGGCGCATCGATCCGTCGCCCGTCGAGCGCCGCCGCGGCGCGAACCTCGGGCTGTACTCGATGACGCCGAACAATTCCGTCGCGCTCGATTACCCGACGGTCACGGCCTACAAGGAATTCCGCATCGAGGCCGAGCAGAAGGGCTTCCGCCACTTCCTCGAAGTGTTCGACCCCAACGCCTGCGGCGGCGCCTGCCCGCACGACCTCGGGCGCTTCATCAACGACCTGATTGTCCGCACGCTCGCCGGCGTCCCGCGCAGCGGGCGACCCGTCTTCCTCAAGATCGCGTACCACGGGCCCAAGGCGATGGAGGAACTCGTCAGCTACGACCCCCACCTCGTCCCCGGCATCCTCGGCGGATCGAGCGGCACGACGCACGATGCGTTCAAGCTGCTCGAAGAAGCCAAAAAGTACGGCGCCCGCGCCGCGCTGTTCGGCCGAAAGATCAACAACAGCGAGCACCAGCTCACGTTCGTCCGCTTCCTTCACGCGATCGCTACGGGTGAGATCAAGGCCGACGAGGCCTGCCGCGCGTATCACGGCGAGCTGCAGAAGCTGAGCATCAAGCCGTACCGCGACCTCAAGGCCGACCTGGAGCTGACGACGACCGCGACGAGCTACGCCGGCACGGGGAGCAGCGTGTCGCTCGCCGGGAAGCCGGCGGAACGGTCAAAGCCGAAGGTCACGTTCAGCGGAACCGGCGGCGCTTCGGCGTCGAAGACGTCCGGGAAAGTCGTCGCCGCCAGCGTCATCCCGCGCTCGTCCGGCGCGCCGAGCTCAGGTGGTGACGGTTCCTTGCCGAAGAAGGCGGATGGGTCGCCCGATTTTTCGAAGATGACGCCGGCGCAGAAGGTCGCGTTCGCGCGACGGCGCATCCAGAACGAAGTCTCGCGCAACAACGGAAGCTGACCGCGCGACCGTCATCCTGAGGTGCTCCGAAGGATCTCGGAGTTGAGACGTGCTTGTACGCCCGAGATCCTTCGGAGTACCTCAGGATGACGTGTGCATAACCAGCAGGAAGTAACCGCTTGACTCGCTTCATGCTCATCCCCGAACGCCAATCCCGCCTGCGCGAGCTGCTCAGCCGGCGCGGGATGAGCGACCTCGACTCGCTCGCGGCCGAGCTGCGCGTCTCGCAATCGACGGTGCGGCGGGACGTCGAAGCGCTCGTCGCCGACGGCATCGTCCGCCGCACGCACGGCGGCGTGATCTGGGTCGGCGACGGCACCGCGCCCACGCGCCCTTACGCCTTCGACCAGCGCATGGGCTATCAACTCGACGCGAAACGCGCGATCGCGCAGGCAGCGAAGAAGCTCGTCCGTCCCGGCGAAACCATCCTCATCGACGGCGGCACGACGACTTTCTACCTCGCCGAGGAACTGCTCGGCCAACCGCTCCAGATCGTCACCAACTCCCTGCCCATCGCCAACCTCTTCACGAACGACGAGAACGTCGAACTCGTGTTGACGGGCGGATTGACGTATCCCCGCTACGGGGTGCTCCTCGGACCGACCGCCGAGAGCGTCCTGGCCACCATCCACACGCAAACCATGTTCTTCAGCGTGGCCGGCGTACACCAGCGCTCGCTCTACAACCAGAATCTGCTGCTCGTGCAATCCGAGCGGCGGATGATGGAGCAGTCGCAGAAGGTCGTGCTCCTCGTTGACTCCGAAAAGTTCGGCCAGCAGGCGCTGGCGAAGCTATGCGGGATCGAGGAGATCGACGTGGTGGTCAGCGACGCGCATCTGAGCAAGGATCACCAGAAGCTGGTCCGCGACGCGGGGTGCGAGCTGATCATTGCGAAGTAGATGCTCTGGTTCCCTCGCCCCGTACGCGGGGAGAGGGTTAGGGAGAGGGGCCGGCTGCGGAGCGAGCCGCGCATGACGAGGACCGCGCGTCGCGGCTGCCCCCCTCTCCCCCGCCCTCTCCCCGAGTACGAGGAGAGGGAGAAGTGCGCTATTCCAGCACAAACGCCTTCACCACGTTCGGCCCGTGTACGCCGGTCACCACGTTCATCTCGATGTCCGCCGTCTTCGATGGGCCGCTGATCATCAGCACGTTGTTCCCCGCCCCCTCCTTCGCGAGGCGCTCGAACAGGTCCACCAGGTCCGGCACGAGCTGCTTCGGCTCGATCACCGCGATGTGGAACATCGGCACGAGCGACAGCCCGCGGCCGTGGTTCGCGTTCGTCTTGATGACGAGGCTCCCCGTCTCCGCGACGGCGTACGTCACGTCGGTGATGCCGCAGTCGTAACCATCGTACAACTCATCAAGCGACATCTGGTCCCATCGCGTCGCCTCGATGCCGGCAATGCGCAGCGCATCGATCAAGCCGAGGCCCTCGAACAGCCTGGACACCGGCAGCGCGACTTTCCTGCACCCCTTCTCGCGCAGGAACGTGGTGATTCGCCCGACGAGGTCTTCCAGCGAAACCGTCTCGACGAGCATCTTCAAGTCGCCGGCGCGCTTCATGAACAGCTCGGCCAGGCCGATGTCCGAATGCACAAGCCGCGTGATCGACTCGTCGATCGGTGGCGGAACGGGCGGCGTCGTCAGCGGACCCGTGCGGCCGAGCGCCTTGCGAACCTTTTCAATGACGGTCGACGAGTGGTCCATGTTCTCCTTGTTCATCGCTTGGTGACGAGGTTATAGTCTGTCCATGAACAGCGAAGAGGTCAAAGAGGAGCTCGATCGCGACCCTTTCGTGCCGCTGCGCCTGCACCTCTCGAGCGGCCAGAAGATTGACATCAAGTACCCCGGCACTGCGTGGGTTCGCCGGAACACGCTGCTTGTCGTTCATCCGCTCGCGCCGGGGACCGCTGCTATCGGGAATTACGACGTGGTCGCACTCCCGCTGATCGAGCGGATGGAGCAAATGAACGGCAGCACGCCTCGCCACCGCCGTGCGCCCAAGGGACGTGGCAAGGCCTGAGGCGCCGCTCCTCATTTCTCAACTCGACCATGGCAAGCACCGGGCAACTGAAAGGAATGGCCGGCCTCTATCTCGTCGCAGCCGAACTGTCGCGGCGCGGGTTCATCGCCTCACCCACTTCTCGTAGTGCGCAGGGAGCGGACCTGTTGGTCACGGATCGAGATTGCAATCACGCTCGCGCCGTGCAGGTCAAAACGAATGCTTCGACCTTCGGCTTCTGGCTGATGGGCGAAAAGAACCTTCACATGAAGTCGCGTTCGCTCGTGTACGCGTTCGTGAACCTCCGCAAAGGCCGAACCGAATTCTTCGTGGTACCGAGTGACGTGGTCGCGGCAGGCATCAAAGTCAGCCACCGAAAGCAGCCGAAGTCCGAACCGATGGACACGGTGCCGTATCGCGACAACTGGCCACTGTTTGATCAAGATCCGGATGCTCATTCATGAGTTGCGCCGGCGCTTCGCCCACATCTGGTGAAACGTCCGCCTCGCCGGCGCCGGCATGTCGCGGATCTGCGTCCACCCGGCGGCGACCTTTGGCAGGTCTTGCACCCAACCCGTGCCCTTCGCGCGGCGGCGCAGGTCGAACTTCTGTCCCGTCGTGATCATCCCGTAGATGAACGGCGATTTCAGCCCCCACGCCCACAGCCGATACACCGCCCGCTCCATCCGCCCGTTCAGGTGCTGCTCGTTGATGTCGCGCCGCAGGTTGATCAGGTGCTTGGGGATGTTGATCCGCACCGGGCACGCTTCATAACACGCGCCGCACAAGCTCGACGCCTGCGGCAGATCCTTGAAGTTCGCCAGACCCTGAAACAGCGGCGTAATCAGTGCCCCGATCGGACCGGGGTACACGCTCCCGTACGCGTGGCCGCCGATCTTGCGGTAGATCGGGCAGGCGTTGAGGCACGCGCCGCAGCGGATGCAGCGCAGCGTCTCGCGGTATTCCTCGCTGGCGAGGATTTCCGTTCGGCCGTTGTCCATGAGCACGAGGTGGAACTCTTCCGGCCCGTCGCGTTCGCCCGGCTCGCGCGGGCCGCCGAAGATGTTGGTGTAGACGGTGAAGGGCTGGCCCGTCGCGCTGCGCGCAAGGAGCTTCAGCATGACCGCCAGGTCCACCATCCGCGGGACGATCTTCTCGATGCCCACGAGGCTCACCAGCACGCGCGGCGTGGTGACACTCTGCCGCTGGTTGCCCTCGTTCTCGACGCAGCAGAGGTGGCCCGTCTCGGCGACGAGGAAATTCCCGCCCGTCATGCCGAAGTCGGAGTTGCGGAACTTGTCGCGCAGGTAATGCCGCGCCTGCATCGTCAGCGCGTTGGGGTCGTCGTTGTACGGCGTGCCGAAGTACTCGCTGAACAGCTTGGCGATCGACGCCCGGTCCTTGTGCACGATCGGGGCAACCAGGTGGCTCGGCTTGTCGTGGCTGATCTGCACGATGAACTCGCCGAGGTCCGTCTCGACGACGTCCATCCCGGCCAGCTCCAGCGCGTGCGCAAGGTTGATCTCCTCGCTCACCATCGACTTGCTCTTGATGCACCGCGTTACGTTCGCCTTGGCGGCGATGTCGAGGATGATGCGCGTCGCCTCGCGGCCGTCGCGCGCGAAGTGAACGTGGCCGCCGTTCTTGCGGACGTTGGCAGCCAGTTGTTCGAGGTAATAGTCGAGGTTCTCGATCGCGTGCTGCTTGATCTGCCCGGCCAGCTCGCGAAGCGCATCGGGATTCGGCAGATCGAGCATGCGCAGCTGCCGCCCCGTGTGCTGCCGCATGACGGCGTTGTTGATCGACGCCTTGAGCTTCTCGTCGCCGGCCGCTTTGACACTGACCTGGTGGAAATCGAACTTCGCCGTCGCCGCCGGCTCCAGAAACTCCCGCGTGTTCTCGTCGAGCGGCTGATGTTCGAGCGTCGTCGCCATGAGGGTGGATTGTAGCGGTCACGGGCGCGAGGCCAAGGGAGCCTGATTCCCTCTCCCCTTGTACTCATGGGGACTTATGGCAGGGCAATCGCATGTGGACACTCCAGTAG
>JBAUGM010000294.1:0-8103 GCA_049679725.1 Tepidisphaeraceae bacterium | reverse complement strand
CCTGAGGTACTCCGAAGGATCTCTGGTGTCGAGCACGGGAGATCCTTCGGAGTACCTCAGGATGACGGAGCGCACGGATCAATCCTGATGCGTATTATTCTCATGTTCTTAAGAACATAAGAATAATGGTCAGGTCTCGGGTGACGCCGGAGAAGCCCCAAACTCGGGGATGAACTCCGGTGCGATCCCGGCGGAAAGTCCTCGGCGCATCTGAGGGGCAGCGCCGGCTCCTGGCGTCGGCCGCAGGATCGCAAAACTGGGGAGCATCATTCTCATATTCCTAAGAACATGAGAATGATGACGCGTCATATCCGTCCACCTGAACGAACCTCATTCCTGTCCTCCACTCGCCATCGACAGCGAGAGAAATCATTCTAATGTTCTCAAGAACATGAGAATAGCGATGCTGCAGTCGAGGGCTGGTTCATTCGGGGTGAACCGCGACGCGCCACCGGGGTGAACCCCGACGCGTTTTTGGCGCGAACCCCGGCGCGTGGAAAAACATCGCGCGATTTCCTAACATCGTCCGAACCGATGATCGCATCCCTCACCGGCGAACTCCGCGAAGCCCAGGGCGACCGCGTCCACCTCCAGGTGGGCCCGATCCTTTACGAGCTGCTCGTCCCCGCCGCCGACGGCGCGGCGCTGCTCGCCAGCGTCGGGGAGACGCTCACGTTCCACACGATTCTCTACCTCGAAGGCGACCCCAATCGCGGCAACCTCGAGCCGCGATTGATCGGCTTCATGCGCGCATCGGACAAACGATTCTTCGAGCGCTTCACGACCGTGAAGGGGATCGGCGTGAAGACGGCGCTGCGGGCGCTGACCGTGCCCGTGGGGGAGATCGCCAAGGCGATCGAGTCGCGCGATGCCCGCTTCCTCGTCGGCCTCGACGGCATCGGCAAGCGCACGGCCGAGCTGATCGTCGCGGAGCTGTCCGGGAAGGTGAAGGATTTCGCGACCGGTTACGGCGACGTGACGATCGCGCCGTTGCGGCACCGATACTCGCCGGAGGAGGAGGCCGCCATCGCGTTCGCCACGAGTCCGCAGATGGGCCTCCGCCGCGCCGATGCCGAGCGGCTTCTGCAGCGCGCGAAGTCGTCGAACCCCGAATTCGCCAAGGCCGAACAGCTTTTGCCCGAGATGCTCCGCATCTACACTGCGCGGGCGTGAGGCGCGTGCATCGCGGAGTATCCGATGAGGTCAGAACGCGCCCTCCCTCTCCCCGGTACTCCGGGGCGGGGGAGAGGGGCAGAGTGCGTTAGATGTCGAAGACCGTGCGATTCGAAGATCCGCACGGGTCGTCGAATTGGCCGCTGCTCGGCACGCAGCGCCGCTCGCCCCTCTCCCCGGAGTACCGGGGAGAGGGAGTAGGAACTGTGACACGAACACATGGCACGCGAACGAATCATCTCCGGCATCGAGCAAGGCGAGGAGGAAACGCACTTCAGCTACGCCCTGCGCCCCGAGCGGTTCGAGCAGTACATCGGCCAGGACGCGCTGCTGCACAAGCTGCAGATCGCCGTCCAGGCCGCGCGGGGTCGAAACGAGCCGGTCGAACACGTGCTCCTGCACGGCCCGCCCGGGTTGGGCAAGACGACGTTGGCGCATGTCATCGCCAACGAGGTGGGCGCTGCTGCCCACGTCGTCGCCGGCCCCGCGATGACCAAGGGCGCCGATCTCAGCGGCATCCTCACGCGGCTGGAGGCGAACGACGTCCTGTTCATCGACGAGATCCACCGCCTCCCGGCCGTGGTCGAGGAGTGCCTCTACTCCGCCATGGAGGACTACAAGATCGACCTGACGAGCGATGCGGGCATGCACGCGCGGACGATCACGCTGCCGCTCAAGCCGTTCACGCTCATCGGCGCCACCACGCGCATCGGGTTGCTGACCGGCCCGATGCGCAGCCGCTTCGGCATCGTCGAGCACATCGAGTTCTACACTCCCGAGGCGCTGCACCAGATCCTCAAGCAGAATGCGAAGCTGCTGAAGCTCCGCGCCGACGACGCGGCGCTGGCCGAGTTGTCGCATCGAAGCCGGGGCACGCCGCGCATCGCCAACCGTCTGCTCCGCCGCGTGCGCGACTACGCCGCGGTGAAGGCCGACGGCACGCTGACGCTCCCGGTGGCGAGGGACTCGCTGAAGCTCGAGGGGATCGATCACCTGGGGCTCGACGCGCAGGACCGCGCGTTCCTGTCGACGATCATCAACGTCTACGACGGCGGCCCCGTCGGCATCGACGCCATCGCCGCGACGATGGGCGAAGAGCGCGACACGCTCGAGGACGTGATCGAGCCGTACCTGCTGCAATCCAGGCCGCCGCTGGTCACGCGCACGCGGCAGGGGAGGCGCGCGACGAAGCAGGCGTACGAGCACCTCAATTTGAAATGGCGCCCGCCGAAGGACGTGGACGGAAACGGTCCGGCGCTGTTCGACGCAGATGCGCCGGACGCGAAATGAACCCGCGCGCCACATCGAGACGCACTTCCACTTAGCCGCCTCGCTCGCGAGGCGCGTTTCTTCGACGCTCGAACGGCGAGCGCCCCGCAAGCGGGGCGGCTAAGTGATTGTCGGGCGCAGTACCTTAAGCGCCGACACCGCTCCGCTGACTCGATCCGGCAACTCTATCGGGTCGATCGTGATCCACCCGTTGAATCCAGTCGCGTCGAGGTTCGAGAGAAGCTCATCCCAGTTCATCGATCCTCGCCCGACGACGGCCGGCGTCGTGCGTTGTCCGGATCCCTTCGTGGCATCTCGTCCCCGCACGTGTCGAACGAGCGGGCCAAGGCGGGAGAAGACGTCGTCGCTCGGCCACTCGTCGCGGAGGATCGCGACGGGGTCGAGGTCAACGCCGAACCACGGGCAGCGGGCGCGCGTGATCGCGCGTTCGAGGGCGGCGAACGGCGCGAGATCGCTGCGGAACGCGACGGTGACGCCGAAGCGGTCGGCGCGGACGCCGAGCTCGAACAGGGCCGCGTCAACTTGCGCCGCGAGCGCCTGGTCGGCTGCGGACATCGTCGCAGGTCCTTTCGACGTAGGCGTCGGCTCCGGCGCTTCTTCAACGCTCGACGGCAGAAGGATCAGTCCCGCCATGTCGGGCGTGATTCGCTTGGCCGGCTTGGCTTCCGTGGGTGGTATCGGCAGGGGGCCAAGGTCGACGCAGAGCAGGGGGGCTTGGAGCCCCGCAGCCGCGTCCATCGCTTTTTCGAGATGGGAGAGAACGCGGTCGATGTCCGCGCCGGGGCCGAAGCCCTTGGGCCCGAGGTCGGCGCGCAGGCCGACGAGCTGGCGGCTCTCCGCGGCGAGGACGTGGCGGAACTCGCGCCGGCCGGATTGGGAAAGATCGGGGAGGTTGAGCGTCGGCGAGTAGGCGTCGAAGAGCAGGCCGTCGAAGCCAAGCTGGCGCGCGAGGCGCGGCGCTTGCCGCGCGTCCGTCGAGAGCGCGGCGGCGATGACGCCGATCTTCAGTTTAGCGGGATCCATCGCCGCGATTGTTCGCGGGATGGGGGGGAACATCAACCGGGCGGACAACCGTCCTCCCTCTCCCACGGTACTCCGGGGGAGAGGGCTGGGGAGAGGGGCGAGGTGCGCGTGGCGTCGATGATCGTTGAATTCGACGAGGAGCGCGAGATTGCAATAGACCGGTGCGTTCCGTCGCGCGCCGCTCGCCCCTCTCCCCTGCCCTCTCCCCGGAGTACCGGTGAGAGGGAGTTCGCGTCACGCAATCACTGCGGATTCGTCGTGGCTTCGGGCGCGGTTTCCGGCGCCGTCGTCGCCGCCGGCGCGGTCGTCGCGTCCGGATCGGCGTTCGGGTCGAAGTTCGGGATGAGCTCCTGCCGGAGCTTCTGGAAATCCGGGCCCCACTTCTTCCCGCCCACGCCGTCGCCCCATCGGACGTAGAGCTGCTTGAGGTAGTTTTCGCTTTGCGTCTTCGCTTCCGCCTGCGGTGAACCTGTCGAACCCGCCTGCGGTGAGCCTGTCGAACCCGATTGCGCCTCGCCGGCGAGGGCGACGTTGCTCCTGAGGAGCTTGAGCGTGGCTTCCCAATACTTGTCGTTCTCAATCGCCTTCGTCTCGCCGTTCTCGTCGGTCGTCTCCATCGTGGGGGCGCCGAGCTTGCGGTCGGTGAGGAGCTGGCCGAGGCGCTTCTGGGACTCGGTGAAGTTGCCGAGGTCGAACGCGATCAGGCCGATGCCGAGCGACACCGCCGGGTCGGGCGCGTTGCGGTCGGCGGTGCTGGCGGTGGGCGGGAGCGTCGCCTGGTAAAGGGCAACGCTTTCTTCGGATTGCAGCTTCTCGTACAGCGCCATCGCCTTCTGCAGCCCCGCCTTCCGCGCGTCAGCATCCGCTTCCAAATCGGCGGCGAGGTGCTTCGTCGCAGCGTCGAAGACGCTGTAGCGGTAGGTGTACTTCCTGATGTTCTCGTCGGCGTTGTTCTTCGCCCAGTCGACGAGGAAGCCGCTGAGCTGGGCCCGGTTGTTCGCGAGCACCTTCATCTGCTCGACATCGCCCGCCGCCCGCGCGCGGTCGAGGTCGGCGTTGAGCTTCTCGAGCAGGTTGAAGACGATCGTCGCGCCTTCGCCGCCGGGCTTGGTCTTGAGCAGGGTGACGAGCGTCTGCGTCGCTTCGTTCGTGTTGCCCAGCGCCATGTGCGACTGCACGCGCGCGAACAGGACCGAGCCAAGCAGTTCCGCCTGGTTGGGCAACCCCTCTGCCTGTGGTTCGAAGTCGGCCAGGAGCTCCAGCGTCTTCTTCGGGTCCTTTTGCTCCCGCCGCGCGACGTCGGCGGCGAGAAGCGTCGTGCGGACGAGCAGCGAGCGATTGGCCAGCTTCTCCTGGTCGGTCTGCGCCGCCGCCAGCGCTGCGGTCGCGCCCTTCTTCACCTCGGTGGCGAGCTGCTGGACCTGCGCGATGATCTTCGGCCGGTCGATGCCGCCGGGGTTCGGCGCGTCGAGCTGCTGCTGGAGCGCGACCATCTCGTAGAACCGGGCCGACAGCTTCCGCTTATCGCCCTCCGGCACCTGCTGGTAGAACGTGACGGCGTCGGCGTACTTCCCGTTGAGCTGAAGCCGGCGCGCCCATTCGAACGCGAACTCCGTGCGATTGAACGGCGGAGCGATCGCGACGGCGAGGAACGTTTCGTACGCTTTGATCGTCGTGGGGTCGTCGGTCGCCTCCTTGCGGAGCTTGGCCACCAGTGCCTGCGCGTTGTCCAGCGCCAGTTTGGCGTTGGACCCCTTGGGGTACTGCTTCACGTTCTCGAGGAACGCCATCGCTGCTTCCGCGTCGCGGTCGAGCTTGTCGAGGAGGAACGCGGCGACCAGCGACGACGTCTCCGCCGTCTGCGCGTCGACGCCGTCCTTGCCCTTGCGGGCGACGAGCTCGCGCGCGGCGAGGATCGCGCGCTCGATGGTCGGCTTGTCGAACGGCTGCTCCTCGGGCTTGAGCCGCTCGTCCTCGCCCTTGCGGACCATCGATTGGAGCAGCAGGGGGTCGAGCGATTTGACGTCGGGTTTGTCGGGCAGCTTGCCGGCGATCTGCTCGAAGATGATGCCCTGCAAATCGGGGCGCTCGCGGACGAGCGCGAGCAGGACCTTGATCGCGCGATCGTTCGCTTCCTTCTTCGCGGTTTCGTTCGGCGCAAGCACGGCCTCGAGCGAGTGGATGCGATATTGCAGCATCGCCGCCGCCGCGTTGACGGCCGCCTCCACCTTGGCGTCGGGCACGGGCGTGGCCTTCTGCCACGCGAGCAGCGCCTGATAGCTCGACGCCGCCTCGTCCACCTTGCGCGCCAGGATCTCCGTGACGACGGTGAAATAGCGCGCCTCGTACTGCGACGCCCAGTCCGGCGGCGGCTTCACGTCCGCGCCTTCGGCGACCGAGCGGAACAGCGCCCGCGCCTTGTCGTACGTCCCGGCCGTCATGTGCAGCTTCGCCATCCGGTTGCGGACGACGGCCTGCACCTCGCTCTCGGGGTTGTCGAACTCGGCGAGCGTCTCGATGCCGGCGTTGGCGATCTCCTTGCGCTTTGGGTCGGCCCTGTCGAGCGCGAGGGCGACGTAGTAGTCCGACATCGCGCGCGTGTAGCTCGCGCTGATCGCCAGCGCCGAGAGCGCTTCCGACTGCGCCGCGCGGGGATCGTCGACGCTCTTCATCTGGTTGGCGACGTCCTCCGACTGCTTCTCCGCCGCCACGGCGGCCTTGTCGAGCAGCTTGACGACGGTCTGCGCCACCGGGAGGAGCGACGCCTGCGTGCGCGGGTTCTCGCCCCAGTATTCCAGGAGGTTCACGTCGCGCGTCACGCCGAACTGGATGAGGACCGATGCCTGCTGCATGAGCGTGCGCGGGTCGTTCATGCCCGGCAGCGCCTGCTCGATGCCCTTCACGATCTGCCCGATGCGCTCCTGGCGCTGGCGGGCCGTGAGCTTGGACTTGGGGTCGGTGAGCTGGCGGAGCGCCACGAGCGTGCGGATGCCGTCCTGTTTGTCCTTCGGCACCTTGTTGATGACGAACGCGCGCTCGAGCAGCGGATCAAGCCCGCGGTTGGCGAGTTCGGACAAGAGGCGGTCGTCGGGAAGGGCGTCGAGACCGGTCTGCTGCTGCGGCGCCTGCGCGGACGGTTGCTGCTGTTGCTGCGCGAACGTCGCGGGCGCCGCCGTCGAACACATCGCTAAGCCGCAAGCGGCGAGGAGCAGCGTTTTCATAGAATTCAAGTTGACCCCTCGACGCGTCATCCTGAGGTACTCCGAAGGATCTCGCTACGAGCGTGCAGGCCTCTCATCCGTAGCCAGATCCTTCGGAGTACCTCAGGATGACAGGCTGACAGCTCTTCGTCCAACCGCTCTTCTAGTGCGACGTCGCGAACGCCACCTTCTCGAAGTCCGCACGAAGCGCCGCTTCGTACACGGCGATCAGGTGCTTGTACTTCACGTTCTTGCCGGGGTTGATCTTCACCTGGATCGTGTTCGTCGGCTTTCCCGCGGCGTTGAGCTGCTTGCGCATGCGCGTGAGCTGCTGCGTAAGGGCATCGGCGTTGTTGTCGACGCGGATCTGGCCGGCGGTGGCGACGAAGCCGTCGCCGGTCGCGCGCGGGTCGACACGGATGTCGAGCGGCTCGTCCGGGATGAACCCCGCCGGCGCGGCGGCGGCGCCGGCGCCCTTCTCGCTGAACGGCAGGTTGCTCACGAGGAAGTGCTCCGCCCCGACGAAGCTCCCGGCCAGCATCAGGAAGATCAGGATCACCATCACGACGTCGACCAGCGGCGTCATGTTGGGGCCGGAATCGTAGTGAACCTTCTTGGCGCCTCGGATTCGCATCGTCGTCCATTCCTCGCTCGCTGCCGTCCCGCGCCGCCTACGTCATCCTGAGGTACTCCGAAGGATCTCGGGGTCGAGGACTCGCTCGCAAACCCGAGATCCCTCAGGTCGCCTTGGCTCCCATCGGGATGACGTGGGTCGTGAGTCGTGGGTGGTGGGTCGGAACAAACTCCGACCCACGACCTACCACCTACTACCCACTTACCACTTCGCTCACCCTTCGCGTGTTGAAATTCACGTTCTTCACCTGCGCTTCCGCGCACGTCTTGAGCACCGGCTCGAGGATCGCGTACGGCATGTCCTCCGCGCCGCGGATGATGATCTTGAAGTCGACGTTGTCGTCGTTGGTGTTGAGCTTCCCGTCGGGGCCGTTGCGCAGGTGGGCGAGCTCGACGAACAACTGGCGGACGCCGTTGGTCGGATCGACGAGCTTCAGCTCGCGCACTTCGCCTTTCACGAGGGCGGTGACGATGGGCTGGTCGAGGGGGCCGGGCTGGACGTTGAGCGTGAGCGTGTTGCCCATGTCCTTGATCTCGGCGCCGCGGATGGTGGCGGGGATGACGATCTTGTTGTCCGCCCCGGTGCTCACGCCGATCTTGGCGACGAGCATGAAGAAGATGATCAGACACATGACGATGTCGATCAGCGGCGTGACGTTGGGGTGAGTCGCGTGGGCTTCGGGCATGCCGTGTTTACGCATCGCGGGTTCTCGGTTGTGTCACCATCGCGCCGTTGGCTAAGCACGAAATCCGAAGCACGAAATCCGAAACAAATCTCAAGCAC
>JBAUGM010000293.1:0-5101 GCA_049679725.1 Tepidisphaeraceae bacterium | reverse complement strand
CGCCCGAGCAGTCCTTAGAAACGCTCGGGCGGGACGCCCAAGCCACGGAAATGCGGGCGGTGCTTCAGCGTTTCATTGGCGAGATCCAGCAACGTCCCCCCGCGTTCAGCGCGATGAAGGTTGGCGGGCAGCGCGCGTACAAACTGGCGAGGGCCGGCAAATCGGTGGAACTCGAACCGCGAACCGTCCACGTCCACGGCATCGAGTTGCTCGACTACGCGTGGCCGCTCGTGACCCTCCGCATCGACTGCGGCCGGGGCACGTACATCCGCTCGATCGCCCGCGATCTGGGTGAAGCCCTCGGCGTGGGCGGGTACCTCACCGCCCTGCGCCGCACGCGCATCGGGCCCTTCGCGGAGAGCGACGCCGTCACGATCGAGCGCCTCGAAGCCGACGGCGTCGAACGACACCTTCACCCGGTCTAGCGAATGCGATCGCGAAGACACAAGCGACCGCTTGTCCGCCATGGCGGTCGGGGGTCGCTTGCGTCTTCGCGACTCGGGCACGCGCGCCCTGAAAACAACAACGCCGCCCCGATCAACTTGGGCGGCGTTCGCATCTACTCCCTCTCCTGCGGTCACTCACTAAACGGCGGGCTTACTTCGGCACGACGCGCGTCGCCTTCAGCCCTTTGCCCGAGGACTCGGCCTCGTACTCCACCGCCTGTCCCTCCTTGAGACTCTTGAAACCGTCCATTTCAACCACCGAGAAGTGGACGAAGACGTCTTCGCCCCCGGAGTCATCGGCGATGAAGCCGAACCCCTTCTGGTCGTTGAACCACTTGATCTTTCCCGTTGCCATGATGTGCCCTCTGCCTCCCGGATAGGTGGGCGCAGCGCGCTCCCTCGCGGCTGCGTAGCCGTGGCATCGTTCAACCCCTAACTGTGCGACGTGCACGAATCAGCTCGACCCGATGCCCTAGGGTCGAGAATTCGAACGCGCATGTTAAGAACGGAGCACCGCAATTGCAAAACCCTGTGCGGCGCAAAACATGAAGCACGCCCGGTTTGGCATGCGTCCCGCCCGCCTCCTATAATGCGCGGCTCGATTAGGAAAGGACCGACTCCGCGTGACGACCGCCAACGCCAGCGACTACGCCGCCCCCGCCCTCCTCGGCGGGCGCGCGCACTTTCTCATCCGACGACTTCACTCCCTCACCGGACTCGTCTTCGGCGGGTACCTCGTCGTTCACCTGCTCGTGAACGCCACCATCGCGCAGGACCCGCCCGTCTACCAGGTGCAGGTCGACAAGATCCACTCGCTCCCGTTCCTCCCCGTCATCGAGTGGACGTTCATCTACCTGCCCATCCTCTTCCACACCGTCTACGGCGCGTGGATCATCGCGACCGGGCAGCCGAACGTCGGCCGTTACCCGTACGAGAAGAACTGGTTCTACCTCCTCCAGCGGATCAGCGCGGTGATCCTCGTGTTCTTCATACTGTTCCACGTGCTGTCGCTGAAGTATGGCGCGCTGGGAGTCAACTTGAGTTTCGACCATCATGAGGCCCTCGGCACCGTCGGCAGACACCTCGATCACGGGTTTCTCGTCTGGGTCGTCTACCCCATCGGCATCCTCGCCTCCTGCTATCACCTGGCCAACGGCCTCTGGACGGCCGCCATCACCTGGGGGCTGACGGTGAGCGAGCGATCGCAGAAGCGCTGGGGGCTCGTGTGCGCGGGGCTGTTCGTGCTGACGTTCATCGCCGGGATGACGGCGCTGGTCGCGAGCGCGAACCTCGACTGGAAGGACCACATGCAGACCGAACAAGAGCTCAGCCATGGATCGTGAACTGATCGAACACTTCGAGGGCGGCGGCGAGAAGATCGCCCTGGCGATCCGCGGGCTGACGCGCGACGACTTGACGTCCGTCCCCCCCGCCGACGCGAACGTCGGCCGGTGGTCGATCCAGCAGGTCGTCATCCACTGCATGGACAGCGACCTCGTCAGCGTTGACCGCTTGAAGCGCATGATCGCCGAGGATGATCCGACGCTGATCGGCTACGACGAGAACAAGTTCGCCGCGAACCTGTTCTACGACGATCAGGACGCCGAACAGGCCGTCGCAATCATCGACGCGAACCGGAAGCTGTTCACGAACGTGCTGCGCAAGCTCCCCGACAGCGCGTGGATGCGCCCGGGCCAGCATAACGAGCGCGGCGAGCTCACGGTGGGCGGCTACCTGAAATCAACGGTCGATCACCTGGAACATCACCTGAAGTTCATCCACGCGAAGCGCGCGATGATGGGCAAGGAAATGTGGTAGAGAACGAGCGATCAGCAATCAGCGTTCAGCGATCAGCCAGACCAAGGCGATCGCATGTTCTGGCTGATGGCTGACCGCTGAGAGCTGACAGCTAGGATTTTGAATGGCTACCCCCAATAAAAAACGTGTGATCGTCGTCGGCGGTGGCCTGGCCGGCCTCGCCTGCACCATCAAGCTGGCCGAGGAAGGCGTCGGTGTCGATCTGTTTTCGATGGTGCCGGTGAAACGGTCGCACAGCGTCTGCGCGCAGGGCGGCATCAACGCGTGCAACGAGATCGCGCGCCAGCAGGGCTATAGCGAATGGGTCCACTTCGACGAGACCGCGCTGGGCGGGGACTTCCTCGCGGATCAACCCCCGCTGCTGGAGATGGCCAACTGGGCGCCGAAGATCATCGACCTGCTCGACCGCATGGGCGTCCCGTTCAACCGCACGCCCGAAGGCCAGCGCGCCCTTCGTTTGTTCGGTGGAAGCCTCTTCAAGCGCACGTTCTTCGCCGGCGCGACGACGGGCCAGCAGCTTCTCTACGCCCTCGACGAACAGACGCGCCGCTGGGAATCGGAAGGCCGGGTCAACAAGTTCGAGTTCTGGGAGTTTCTCTGGCCGGTGATCCACGACGGGCAGTGCGTCGGCATCGTCGCGCAGGACATGCGGACGATGCAGATCCGCAGCTTCCGCGCCGACGCCGTCGTCATGGCGACGGGCGGCAACGGGCTTGTGTTCGGCAAGAGCACGATGTCCGTCATCTGCACCGGCGGGGCCGCGTCACGCTGCTACCAGGCGGGCGCGAAGTACGGCAATCCGGAGTTCATCCAGGTCCATCCCACCGCCATCCCCGGTGAAGACAAGTGCCGCCTCATCTCCGAATCCGCCCGCGGCGAGGGCGGTCGCGTCTGGGTCCCGCGCAAGCCGGGCGACACGCGCGCGCCCAACTCGATCCCCGAGGCCGAGCGCTTCTACTTCCTCGAAGAGCGCTACCCGAAGTACGGCAACATCGTCCCACGTGACATCGCGACACGCGAGATCTTCCAGGTCTGCACCGAGATGGGCCTGGGCGTGGGCGGCGGGAACATGGTTTACCTTGACCTCGGCGACGAGGTGAAAAAACGCGGCCGGGCCGAGATCCTCAACAAGCTCGAAGGCATCCTCGAGATCTACGAGAAGTTTGTCGGCAGCGACCCGCTCGCCGAGCCGATGAAGATCTTCCCCGCCGTCCACTACACGATGGGCGGGCTGTGGACGGGCTTCGCGAAGAAGGAAACGAGCCCCGGCGGCCTGAAACCCGCTGACCCCGCGAACTTCATGACGAACATCCCCGGCCTGTACGCGATGGGCGAGGCGAGCTTCGCCTTCCATGGTGCGAACCGGCTCGGCGCGAACTCGCTGCTCAGTTGCATCTTCGAAGGCCTCTTCGGCGGACCCGGCATCAGGAATTACACGACCGACGTCGCGAAGATCGCCGCCGCCGATGCGCCGCAGCAGGCGTACGACGCCGCGGTGCAGAAGGAGACGGACAAGCAGAACTGGCTCGTCGGCAACCAGGGTGATGAGAACCCATACCTCCTGTGGCAGGAGATGGGCCAGTGGATGACGAACAACTGCACCGTCGTCCGCCATAACAGCAAGCTCGAGGAGACGCTGGAGCGCTGCGAGCAGTGGAAGCAGCGCTACCAGCGCGTGAAGCTCTCCGACACCGGCATGTGGACGAACCAGAACCTCTCCTTCGCCCGTGCCACCGGCGACATGATCCGCATGGCCGAGGCGATCCTGCGCGGGGCGCTGATGCGCAACGAGAGCCGCGGCGCGCACTACAAGCCCGACTTCCCCGAGCGCGATGACGCGAACTTCCTCAAGGCGACGATCGCCACGTACGACCCCGCGACCGACTCCGCGCAGATCAGCTACGAACCGGTCGATACCAGCCTGGTCCCGCCGCGGGCGAGGACGTACGGAAAAAAAACTGATGCGGCGGCGGGCAAGCCCGCGGCGCCCGCACCGGTCGCGCCGGCGCCTGCGGTGGCGCAGGTCTGAATGACGATTGTCCAGCAACGTACGGGGTTGTCATCCTGAGGTACTCCGAAGGATCTCTGGTGTCCGAAAGCGGGAGATCCTTCGGAGTACCTCAGGATGACCGACATCTGGGGACCCGCTACCTCCTCGCTCTCATCGCCATCCTCCTCCTCGCCGCCGCCCTGCGCGTCTACCACATCGGCGAGAAGAGCCTCTGGTGGGACGAGTTTCAAAGTCTCGCGATGGCGTGCGGCCGCGGATTCACGCACCTGCAACTTCCCACCGGCGTCGTCATCGCCCATCCCCCGAAGGTGATCGACCTCGCGACCGCCCTCCCCATCCGCGTGCTCTGGACCGAGCCGCAAGGCCACATGCCGCCGCTGTATCCGCTGGTCCTGCGCTTCTGGCTGACGGTGTTCGGAACGGGACCGGAGAGCGTTCGCGCGTTCTCCGCGGTGATGTCGGTCGCGGCGGTGGCGCTGGTGTTCCTCGTCGTCCGCGAGACGCTTGGGACCACGACCGGACTCTGGGCGGCGCTGCTGATGGCGGTCGCGAGCCCGCAGGTGCAATTGGGTCAGGAGGGGCGCCTTTACACGCTGCTGCTCGTCGAAGCGCTCGGCGCCGCGTTGGCATTGCTTCGAATCGAACGGCATGGGCCGACGCTTGCGCGCGCGGCGGCGCTCACACTGTGCGTTCTGGCCATGGCGCTCACGCACTACTTCACCGCCGGCGCGCTGCTCGCGCTGGCGCTGTACGCCGGCCTGCGGTTGCGCGGGCCCAGGCTCAAGGCGGCGCTCGCGTGCTTTCTGGTCGCGGGGATCGCGTGGCT
>JBAUGM010000292.1:0-8035 GCA_049679725.1 Tepidisphaeraceae bacterium | reverse complement strand
CCCTCTCCCCGGTGTACCGGGAAGAGGGAGTCAGAGCAGCGACGCCGACGGCTTGTCGAGGAACAGCGTCGTGTCCGCGTGCTCCTGCAGGATCGACGCCGGCACCTGGTTCGTCACCGGGCCCTGCACGCTGTTCCGCACCGCCTCCGCCTTGCGCGCATCCGGCACGGTGCAGACGATCGACTTGCTCTTGGTGATCTGCTTCACCGACATCGAAATCGCCCGCGTCGGCACGTCAGCCAGCGTCGGGAACCACCCCTCGCCGAGTTGCTGCTTGCGGCAGGCCTCGTCGAGGTTGACCACGAGGTACGGCTCCTCCGTGTCAAAATCCGCCGGCGGGTCGTTGAACGCGACGTGGCCGTTCTCGCCGATGCCGATGAAGGCGACGTCGATCGGGTGCTTCCGGATCAGCTCACCCAGGCGCTTGCACTCGCCTTCGGGGTTCGTCTCCGCGTTGACGTAATGGAACGCCCGCAGCGGGAGGGAGAGGTTGCTGACGAACCGCTCCCAGAGGTACTTGCGGAACGATGCGCCGTGCGTGATCTCCATGCCGACGTATTCGTCGAGGTGGAACGCGGTGACCTTGTCCCAGCGGATGGTGTCGTCGGCCGCGAGGGTCGCGAGGACCTCGAACTGGGATGCGCCGGTCGCCACGATGACGTTGGCCGCGCCGTTGCGGGCGATCGCGTCCTTGATCAGCTTCGCCCCGTGCTCGGCGGCGCGCTGGCCCATTTCCTGCTTCGTGTCGGCAATGTTCGTCTTCAAAACAGCATCTCCTTTGCTCGTTTCCGCTCTCCGTCATCCTGAGGTACTCCGAAGGATCTCGGGGCCGAGAGCGATCCGCGAGCCCGAGATCCTTCGGAGTACCTCAGGATGACGTGAGGATCAACTTGCTATGCCAATCGCGCGCATCGGGTTGTCGCGCGTCATGCGGGTGGCGTCCTCGGCGTCGAGCCCGACGGGGCCGGTCAGGTTGGCGTACGCCTGTTTCATTGTGATCGCCGAGCCGACGAAGTGCGAGCCGTCGGGGGCGCGGGCGACCATGTCGTCGCCGATGAGCAAGTCCCACCGCCCCAGCGTGTAGCGCCCGGGGCCAAGGCCCGCGGGCGCGACCGCGTCGCTCACCACGATCGTCGACCCGGTCCCCGCGAGGCGCAGGTAGTTCTGCAGCGCCGCGTACGGCACGTGGACCCCATCCGCGATGAACATGATGTGCAGCGCGTGCGACAGCGACAGCACCCGCTGCACGATGTTGTCGTGGCGGTGCATCTGCATCGGGCATCCGTTGCCCAGGTGCGTGAAGAGCGTGAGCCCCGCATCCATCGCCGCGGAGAGCTGATCGACGGAGGCGTCGGTGTGCCCCGCGGAGATGCGCACGGACTGCGATGCGAGCATCGCCGTGACGGCCGCGCCCTCGTCCTGCTCCGGCGCGAGGGTGACGAGCTTGGTGAGTCCCGCGCCGGCATCGAGCAGGCGCTGCATGTCATCGACGTTTGCCGGACGAACGGCGTCGGCGGGGTGAGCGCCGCGGTACCCATCCACGGGGCTGATGAACGGCCCCTCGATGTGCAGGCCGGCGATGAGGCGCTTGGCGAGCGGGTCCTGTTCGCGCAGCCGCACGAGGTTCGCGAGGCGCGTGCACATGCGGCCCAGGTCATCGGTGATGACCGTCGCGAGGATGCCGGCAACCCCGTCGGCGTCGAGCCGCTCGCACGCGCGGTGCAGGGCGTCGGGGGTGAGATCGTCCTGGTTGAAATCGACCCCGCCGTAGCCGTTCACCTGAAGGTCGAAGAAGGCGGGAGGGTTCATGGTATTACTCCCTCGCCCCGTACCCGGGGAGAGGGCGGGGGAGAGGGGCGAAGTGCGCTCGACATCGGCCTGCGTTCGATTCGCAATCCCGCGCGAGTTTGCGAGTCGACCGGTGCTCGTCACACCGCGCCGCTCGCCCCTCTCCCTGACCCTCTCCCCGGAGTACCGGTGAGAGGGAATAGGAATGCTACCGTGACACGTCTACTCGTTAAACCCGCGCGGGCATCGGCGGGCTGCCAAGCGCTGCCAAACGATGTTCTCACTGATGCAGTGAAGACAACATATCCGCGATCGCCTGGTGGAACGGTTCGGGTTGGTCAAGCATCACAAAGTGGCGCGACGGCGCGACCACGATGACCTTCGCCTTGGGCGCGCCTGCGACCAGCGACTGGTAGAGCGCCAGCATCTGCTCCTGCGTCTGTCCCATCGGCTGTTTCGCGTCGGCGGGATCGTGGGGCATGATTTCCACGAACGGGATCGTGATCTTGCCGAGGTCAGGGCGCAGGTCGCGCATGAGCAGTTCCTGCATCCACGCCGCCATCGCTTTGGGATCGCTGCGCGCCTGGAGCTTGGCCACAAGTTCGACCAGCTCGGGTTTGTTTGTTCCGACCGTGCTCATGTAGCCCTTCCGGGCCGTGAACGAGGCGTCTTTCGACATCGACGCGAACACGGTTGCCATTTGCCTGGCCATCGCCTCGCGCTGCGCAGGCGTTGCCTTCGTCAGCGTTGGGAACACCGGCAACCCGTCGGCGGCGACGATCCCCGCCAGGCGCTGCGGATGCTCCTGGGCCAACGCGATCGCCAGCGCCCCGCCCAGGCTGTGGCCGATGACGAGCGGCTTGTCGATCTTCCGCGTCTCGAGCATCGCCCAGAAGTCGCGCGCGAAGGCGGTGAAGAGCGGCTTCTCCTCCGTCGCGGCTCGGCCGTCGAATCCGGGCAGGGTGAGCACGTAGATCGTGCTGGTGGGCGATAACCTGGTAATCGTGTCGTACCAAACCCACGAACCGCTGCCGAGCCCGGGAATGAGGACAAGTACCTGTTTGCCGGAGCCGAACTTGTCCACGCGAAGCATGCCGGCGTCGAACGACTCGACTGGCTTCGGCGGCGACGAGAAAGGCTGCGTTGCCGGTGAGGCAGCGACCATGACGGTGATTGCAAAAACCATCAAAACGGTGCGCAGCGAGCGACTGAGGTGAGACATGGGGGCTTCTCCTATTCGTTGGTTTCCCCGTTGGCGTCGTGCGGGTCGAAGATTTCCTCAACGGTCTTGCCGAAGATCCTGCTGAACTTGTAGGCGAGGAGGAGGCTCGGCGAGTACTTCTCGTTCTCGAGCGCGACGATCGTCTGCCGCGCCACGCCGGCGCGATCCGCGAGGTCCGCCTGGGTCCAATCCCGCTCGGCGCGGAGTACTTTCAGTCGATTCTTCATCGGTAACGACGGTGAACGAAGAAGGACGCGACGCCCCACGTCGCCATGAACGTGAGGTACGTCCACCAGGCCGACAGATGGGGAAGACGTCCGCCCTCGATCAGGCCGTAGGTCACCGCCAGCAGTGCCGTCACGCCGCCAGCGATGGCGAGCGAGTCAACGCAGATCTGTCGGGAGAGTTCGTCCGTCGCCCGCAGGAGTCGAACGACCGCGGCGAAGACGAGCAACACGGGGATCACCGGAAGGACGGCGATGGCGATCTGCCAACCGTCCGCCGCGTGCTGCATCGGACCGCGCAGCAGCCAGCGACTGATGAAGATCACGGCCACGTATGCCACCATCGAAAAGCCGAATTCGATGAAGTAGCGGCGAGTCGCGCGTTTCACGGGGTTGACGATCTGAGGCTCCATCTGAGGCTCCATCCCCAAATAGTAATCTATACACTACAAAATGTCAAGTATAGCGTACATATAGTCGTCAAAACGCGTCCCGCACGCTGCATGGCGTGCGGTTTGGCATGGGTTTCTGGGCGCTCACTCGTTGAACCCGCGCGGGCGGTTGGCGCTGGCGCAGAAGTCGTCGACCGTCGCAACCCGGGCCGAGCCCTCTTGCGGCACCGCATCGAGAAACATCACGAAATCGAGCTGCCGGTCCGGCCGGTCGCGCTCGCCGGCGAACTTCTTGCAGATCTCCATCGCGGGCAGCGTGTCCCGGCCCATGATCTTCACGAGGTCAAAGCGCAGCAGCCCCTCGTAACTGCGATACACGAGCTCCGTGCAGACCAGCTTGTCGGCGGAGAAGAAGTCGAACTCAAAATCGTACGGCTTTCCGCGGTGGCCGAACGCCTTGGCGATCGCCTGGGCCTTCTGCGCATCCGTCAGACGCGGGCGGAGGACGGCGACGTAATCGGCCCCCATCGATTCGGTGAGCGAGTTGAAAATGACCCCTTCGCTGACCGATTCGAGAACGGTGTTCGGCTCGCCGTCGTGCGTAGGCTTCAGGTAGTCGGCGAGGTGCTGCTGGATGATGGGGTTCGAAGAGGAGAACCCGCGGCTTCCGCCTGCGGCTATCAAATTGAGCCTCTGTAGATCGTCCGGCGTGCCGATGTAGATCGCCGCGTGGGGCCAGAAGCCGGGGAGAAACGCGTTGGACGCGTACCAGTTCCGCCGCTCGAGCAGGATGTCGCCCGGCTGGAGTTTCGCCTGCATCGCCCGGACCTGCGCATGCGCGATGAACGGCGGGCGCTTGACGATGCGCGTGTCGCCGATCAGCGTGGAGACGACCGACTGCACATCGTACACCGGCACGTACACATCGCTGCCGACGCGCTTGACGATCTGCTCCCAGCGGGCGCGCGAGCGATCGAACCCGCGCGACTTCACGTCCTCGATCGCGCGATCGATCTGCCCCTCGACCCACGCCATCTGCTCGCCGCTCAGCACGCCGTCGCGCCGCCAGGCGCCCCGGTGGGCGCGGAAATAACCGGCCATCTCCTCGAACGTCTCGGCGTTGCGGTCGGAGGCGACGGCGTCGTAGATGCGCTCGAACTCGCCCGCGCGGATGCCGCAGGCAGCATCCGGCTCGTTGAGCTTGCGGCGGACGTCCGGCGCCTTGCCGTACGTCGTGACCAGCGCCGTGCTGGCGCGCATCACGCATGCGCCGGCGCCGTAGCCGACAAGGAAACAGCGCGCCCGCGCCTCGGGGCGCGCGATCGACTGGAACGATCCATACGTCGCGACCAGGCGCAGCAGCGCCGACCGGTACGCGAGGTACGTCATGAACTGCGCGCGAATCTCGTCCTCTTCCGCCGGCCGGTAGTAGTCGCGATTCTCCGCGGCGCGGGCGGCGTCGATCCGCACGTACGTCTGCCACGACTTGGCCGTCAGCTCGTCGATCCCGCCCGACACGATGCGCAGCCGGTTGAAGTCCGCGGCCACCTGTGCGTCCAGCTCGTCGGGCGTGAGGTGCGCCAGCGGCGAAGGCTCCAGATCGACCACGGCCGTCACCGGCGCGGTTGTCCGCCCGGCGTAAAAGCCGAACAGGAACACCGCCACCTGCGCCGTGACGACCCACGCGAGCTTTTGCCAGCGCGACACCGTCCGCCTCGCCCGCCGGCGACGCATCCGAATCCACAGGATCAGCGAGCCAAAAGCCGTCGCCGCCAGGAGGATCGCGAGCAGCACGGCGACGAGGATCGGGATCTCATCGAGCAAGTTGCGACGCAATGCCAGCGCCGCCAGGACGGCCGTCGCCAGGCCCGATGCGATCGGCGTGAACCGCGAGATTCGTCCGTCGCGGTGCGACCCTGCGATCAGCCACAGCCACACGACGTGCGTCAACCCCAGAGCGAGCACGAGCGACACCCACCACGCCCGCCACAGCGCGGTGTACGGCTTCCACTCGCTCCACACCAGGGTGAGGTAGCAACCCTGCGACAACACGATCGCGGCGAACCCCGCGATGGCGACTTTCGGATGTTTTCCGGCCCCGGCGGCGAGGATCCGCGCCAGCCACGCGCCGACGACCAGGCCAATCAGCGTCAGCAGCACGCGCGAACGCGCATCCTCCAGCGAGGCCACGCCGTGATACCAGCGGAACGCGACGGTCCCGATGACGGCGAGCGTCGTGACGATCAGTGCGCTGTAGAACGTCTTGCGCACCGTTCGCCAGAGCGTGACGTGCGTGGATCGTGTGATCATGTGCGCGGAAGCCCTCGAATTCCAAACCCATTCCGTGGCTTGGGCGTCTCGCCCGAGCGCTTCGGCGGGGCCGCTGGCGCGGAACTCGGGCGAGATGACCAAGCCACGCGACGATGACAACGCTGCGCTTGGAGACAGTTCTACATTACCATACTTCCCATCGACCCATGCGCAACCGCATCGACCCCCGCAACGAGCAGACCGAGTTCCGCCCGCCCAAGCCGAGCTGGTTCTGGTCGATCGCCCTCTGGCCCGTCCACCGATGGGTCATGCGCCGCCTGCACGGCATCGCGGACGTGACCGTGCACGGCATGGAGCGCCTCGCGACGATCGGCCCGGACGACGGCATCCTCATCTGCCCGAACCACAGCTACACCGGCGACGGCAGCGTGATGGCGGAGGTCGGGCGCCGCGCGCCGCGACGCTTTTACTTCATGGCCGCCCAGCACACCTTCGCCGGGCACGGCGGGGTCGATGGGTTCCTCCTCCAGCGCCTCGGCGGGTTCAGCGTCGACCGCGAAGGCTGCGACCGCGCCGCCATGCGCCAAGCCAACGAACTGCTCACCACCGGCCGGGCACTGGTCATCTTCCCCGAGGGCGAGATCTACCACACGAACGAACGCCTCACGCCGCTGCGCGAAGGCGTCGGCTTCATCGCGCTCACCGCGCAGCGCGAGCTCGACAAGCAGGGCCGCGGCGGGCGCGTCTGGATCGTCCCCGCCGCCATCAAGTACGGCTTCGAGGGCGACGTCATGCCGGCGCTGGAGTCGGCGATGGCGGAACTCGAGCGGCGCGTGCTGCTCAAGCCCAGGCCGTCAACACCGCTGCACGAGCGCATCGTCCGTTACGGGGAAATGGTGCTGACGATCAAGGAGAAGGAAAAGCTCGGCCGCTCGTACGACGACGACGGCCAGACCCTGCCCGGCCGGATCGCGCGGCTGGCCAACGGCATCCTCGAGACACTCGAGGCCGCCCACTTCGGCAAGACGCGCGCGGACGACCCGCTGCCCGTGCGCGTGAAGCAGCTCCGCCGGCACCTGATCGACGAGATCTGCGATGACTGCGCAACCCCACAGCAGACGACGGCCGCGCGCGACGCGCTGGACGACGTGCACGTCGTCGTCCAGCTCTACAGCTACCCCGGCGACTACATCACGTCCAAGCCGTCCGTCGAGCGCATGGCCGAGACGATCGAGAAGTTCGAGGAGGACGTGTACGACGCCTTCGCCAGGCCCAAGGGAAAGCGCCGCGCGCGGGTGACGCTGGGCGAGCCGCTGGACCTGCGATCGTTCACCGCCGCGGGGATGAAAGCGCGGGCGGCGACGGGGGAGCTGACGACGCGGCTGGAGGCGGCGATCACGAGCCTCATGAACGAAGACACCACAAGGATGTGAGCCACCCTTCTCCCTCTTCCCGGTACTGGGAAGAGAGGGGCAAGGGGAGAGGGGCGAGCGGCGCGGCGCGCCGAGCACCGGTCACTCGCAGACCGCGCCACACTTCGAATCCATCGGCCGACGTCTCGCGCACCTTGCCCCTCTCCCCCGGAGTACCGTGAAGTGTGCCGCTCGAGGCTCTGGTCACGTTTGTGGCCGCCTCGCGCCACAAAGGGAGACACTGCTTCTTACTACAGATGTGGTTAGGAGCAGTGTCCCCCTTTTTCGCGCACTTTCTCGCGCAACGCGGCTCGGGCGGAGCCTCGCCCTCCTGTTCTGGCTCCACTTGCGATTGCCCGGTGCCGCTCGATGACTCAACGGTCCGCGGTTGACTCCCGAACACGCGCGCGGGAGGATGGGAATGGACATTCTGCATACTTATTCACATGCCCACCGCCGCAACCGCCACCGCCGACCACCAGGCCCACCTCGCCGCCCGGCTCTATTACGTCGACGGGCTCGCGCAGGGCGAGGTCGCCCGGCGGGTGAACGTGTCGCAGGCGAAGGTGTCGCGGCTGCTGGCCCGGGCGCGCCAGACCGGCATCGTTCGCATCTCGGTCGCCGACTACGACCCGCGCTGCGCGGACCTGGAGTCGCAATTGAAGCGCCGGCTCGGGCTCGCGGCCGCCGTCGTCGTGCACGTGCCGGCGGGCATCGGGGCGGACC
>JBAUGM010000291.1:0-30456 GCA_049679725.1 Tepidisphaeraceae bacterium | reverse complement strand
GCGCTGTACCGGTCGACGCGCGTCGGCTGCCCGAGCAGGTTGTACCGCCACGTCGCGCTCTTCTCCGCCACCGCCGACCCGCCGGCCTGCGGCAGCTGCCGCACCCGGTCCATCCGGTCGAGGTGGTCGTAGTGGTACGCGTTGGCAAAGTCGGCGATGCCATCGACGGTCGCGTCGAGCGCCGTCCGGTTCCCCGACGCGTCGTACGCCGACGTGAACGTCACGTCCGGCGCGTCGGCCCCGCCCACCGTCGCGTCGTTGTCCGACGCAACCAGCCGGCCCAGCGCGTCGTACGCGTACGACGCGTCGGTCGCGGGGTCCTTGGCCGTGAGCAGCCGCCCGGCGTCGTCGTAGGTGAAGTTCATTTCGCGGCCGCCGCCCGGGCCGCCCCACTCCTCCGTCACGACGCGGTCGAGCCCGTCGTAGAAGATCTTGCGCACGTGGTCATTGCGGTCGGTGATCTGATCGAAGATGGGGCCGCCGACCACGAAGTTCTGGTCGGCGTACGTGTATTCCCGCCTCACGGCGAGATCGCTCTGAGCGGCGTTCAGATAAGCATTCGTCGTCTCGGTTGAGAGGCGATCGAGGTTGTCGTACGTGTAGGTCGTGACGTTCTCAGCCGGGTCTTCGCGCGTGAGGACGTTGCCATTGGCGTCGTATTCGTAGAGGGTCCGGGGGACGTCGTTCGCTTCGCCAGCCGCGGTGACGCCGACGCGGTCGGGGTCGGCCGATGCCTCGGCGGTCAGCCGGTTCAGCGCATCGTAGGCATACGTGCTCGTGTGGAAGTTGCCCAGCCGCATCTGCTCAAGCGCTTGGGCAGCCGTCAGCGTGGTCAAGGACATCCCGCTCAGCCAGTCCGACTCGTAATAGTCGGTGAACGTGACGCCGTCGTAATAGCCCTCGGCGTAATAGGCATAGTTGCCGATCACCACGGCCCAGTCGTACCCGTTATAGTCAAAGCGCAGCGTATTGCCGGAGGTCGTCGTCGTCTGATAGGTGTAGGCGCCCCACTCCTGCGTGCCGATCAGGTTCAGGGTGTACGGCCCATGGTCCGCCGCGGGCACGGAGCCGCCCAGCGAGAGCGTGACGGAAACCGGCACGCCCGACGCCGCCTCCGCCAGCACCGCGTCGCCCAGCGGATCCATCTCCCACGTCAGGTTCCCGACGGCGTCATACCCGTAGCGGGTGACGGCCGGCGCGGTCGCCGAGCCGTACGGAGCCGGGGCGAGTTGCCTGGTCATTCGGCCCAGCGCATCGTACTCGTAGGTCGTGTAGTGGCCCGTCGCGCTCCTGGCCGAGAGGAGGCTGCCCAACGCGTCGAAATTGTGAATGAACAGTTGGTCGGGCGACCCGCCCGCCGCGGGATACACGTAGCTGGTGTTGACCCGGCCGGCTTTGTCGTACACGTCTCTTGTTCGGTTGCCGCGCGGGTCGGTGGTGGCGACGAGATCGTTGTGGGCATACTCGTACGTCGTGTGGGTGCTGCTGATGGAGATGTCGCCCGTGGCCGCGGCTGGCGGCAGCGCCGTTACGCCGAAGTCGTCGAAGCGGCCGACGGCATCCGCCTGGTGGTAGCGCATCCCCCACTTCGTAGCGGCCTGGTTGTAGTTCTCGGTAACGTGGATGACTTCCACCCCGTTGTACCAGACGCCGACCTGATCCCCCACCGCGCGCAGTTCCACCACGTCCCCGGCATCCGGCATCGCGGGCAGGACGTATGACTCGATCGTCGTGTGGTTGTTGCTGACGGCCCGGGCCAGGGTGATGGTGGGCACGCCGCCGGGGTGCGTGAGGTGGACGACCAGATAGTTGCCGAAGCCCGTGCCCCGCCCCACAAGACCCCAGTTCCAGCTATACGCACCGACGGTGGCCTTCACGACGGCGTCGCTGACGCCGGCGTCCACGACCGCCGCCTGCGTGTGACCGCTGGTGCTGTGCGCCTGGTTGTCAATGACGCCCCAGATACTCGGCGGCGTGGGCGAGGGCCCACCCAGCGCTTCCCAGTCCTGACCCGTCTCGGCCGAGCCCAGTGAGGTGGCGTTGTCCGCGCGGTTGAACGAATCGCTTACCACCGTCGCCGCCGCCGCCGCAGGCAGCGCGAATCGGAACGTGTCGGCGTCGATGACCGCGGTGATCGTGAACGAACCGTTGTAGACGGACTGTTCGGCTCCGCTGATGTTGAACTGATCGCCGACCTGATACCCGTGCGGCCCGGACGTCGTCACCTCGGCAACCGATTCGCCGGCGGCCGTGCCGCTGACCAGCGTCAGATTCGTGACGTGAACGATCGCTTCGTCCTTGCGCACGACGCGGTGCAAGGCGTCATACGCGTATCGCGTGATCGTGCCGACCTCGTCGGCCGACTCGAACAAATCCCCGGCGGCGTTGTACGTCGTGAGGCGATATGGCCCATCACCGGCGACGTTCGGGTCCGGATCGGGCAGGTTCGTGCGGACGACGCGGCCCCGCGCGTCGTACGTGTACGACGTCCTGCGGTTGAGTTGATCTTCCTGCCACTGCACCTCGCCAGTGGGGTGATACTTCGTTTCGACTTCGCCGCCGTTGGCGTCGATCACTTTCGTCTGGCGGTTGCGCTGGTCGTACTGGTAGGTCGTGACCTTGTTCCGCGCGTTGGTCAGCTTGATCAGGTTGCCGTTCGCGTCGTACTCGTACTGCACCTGCGGCGCAAGCTGCGTACCACCGAGGTCAGGATCGGGAGAGATCTCGCGCGCCAGCAGGCCCGCTTCGTTGTACGTCCGGACGGTCGTGTAAGCCGGCGGATCGTTCGGATCGACCGGCGTGGTCGGCGCGACGCCGCGCGCGTCGGTGACCGACTTGACCAGGCCGTTCGCGTAGTACGTCGTGTGCGTGCTGTTGCCGAGCGGGTCGGTCACCTTGATCGGCCGGTCGAGCACGTCGAAGACCGTGACGGTTTCGCGGCGGCGGTCCGGGAGAATGCCCGATAGCTCAAAGCCTTGAGCCAGCGGATGCATCCCGGTTACGTCGTAGCGTCTCTCCACGTCAACGTTGCCGTTCGGATCGAAATGGGTTTCGGTGACGATCAGATCGTCGCCGAGGCGCTCGATCACTCGACCGAGTCTGTCGACCTTGAACGTCGTCGTCCGGTAAGGCTCGGCGTCGGCGACATGCGTGTAGAACTTCTCCTCCGTCAGGTCACCAAAGCCATTGTATTTGCGCGTCGTCTCCTGGTTGACCGGATCGACGGTCGCGACGAGCCGATCGCCGACGTCGTACGTGTTGGTCGTTACCGCGACCGGGTCGAGCCCGTACGGCGTGACGTCGTTGAGCGGCGTCGCCGTGTGGACCACCCGTCCGGCGCCGTCATAGCGCACGCGCTCGAACCCGCCGTCAGCGTAAAGCGTCTGCACGCGGCGGTTGCGGTTGTCGTAGAGGAACTTCGTCACCCGCCCGAGTTCATCCGCGGCTTCGAGCATGTTGCCGGCGCGGTCGTACGACCAGGAGACCTGCTCGCCGTCGACCGTGCCGTTCGGGTAGGTCGTCTTCTTCAGCCGGCCGAGCGTGTCGAACTCGTGCTTCGTCAGATTCCCGCGAGCGTCGACGACTTCGACCAGCTTGCCGTCGGTATAGCCGTACTCGGTGACCAGGTCGGGCAGCAGCGGATCACTTGGTGTGGGAATCGTCGTCGTCTTCTGACGACCATAGACATCATAGGTGTGCTGCGTGACGAGCCCCGCGGCGTCGGTCACGCTGGCGAGGTTGCCGCGATTGTCATTGTCATAGGTGTTGGTCGTTGTCAGCCGATCGTTCGGGTCGGTCGTAGCGGGGTTGTCGGTCTTGACCGTGAGCACCTGTCCAGCGGCGTTGTAGGTGTACTCTGTCGTGAAATTGCCCGTCGCACCGACAACGTTTCCCTTCGGCGAAGTCATCGTGTCGGGCAGGCCGCGGTTGCTGGTGCCCGCCGGGTAAGTCCAGGTCGTCTTGTGCGTTTCCTCCGCGTTGGGTCGCACGACCGTCTCGAGGAGGTTGCCCTTGCTGTCGTACGCGGACGTCGTAACACGGTCCGCCTCGCCCGGCGCGGAGCGACGGACCTCGGTGTAGCCGTTGGATATCGGATCGTACTGATACGACGTGGAATTCAGAACCGCTTCACCGGGCTCGGCGTCCGAGCCTTGGGCCGGGTCGGTCACGTAGACCGTGTGGCGGGTCAGATTTCCTCGATTGTCAGTCGAGTACGAGAACTTCTCCTTGTGGCCGATGTCGTCCTCACGATAGGTGAGGAGGAAGTTGTTCCACGTGTTGTCAACTCGGGTGCGGTCGGGGTTGATGATGCGCTTGGTCTGGCGATGGTTGGCTTCCGTGTCGAATACGTATGTGGTCACTCCACCCGACGGATCGACATACCGCGTGGCGAGGTTGTCGTATCCCGTGGTGGTGTTCGTCAGGACGTCGTAGGAGAAATACTCCTGCTGGAGAAGTTTGCGTTCATCGTTGTTCGCAGGATCAGGGGCGCTGAACGCAGCATTGCTGAACGCACGGCGGTTGGGATAGTAGTAGAAGCGATGCAGCGCATCGGTCTCTCCGTTCGTGATCGTCTCCAGCAAGCCTTTCAGGCGTCCGGTTGGATAGTACCCGTAGGTGCGCTGGTACTGGTCTTCATCGGCGGGACCATCCACCTCAACGAGCACTTTCCCCGCGACCGCGTGATCCCCGTATCCGAAACCCCAGGTTCGACCGGTGAAATCTGACACGCTTTCGATGTGTCCCGGGTGCGATGCGCTTGCGGCGAACGTGAGGGCACGGCTCGGCAGGTTCCCGTCTTCGACGCGATGAAGCAGTCCGTTCGCGTCGTAGGTGACGTTCAGGAAATTGCCGTTTCGATCTCGAATCTGTTCGAGGCGCCCGATGTCGCCCACTTTGTGGAAGATGCGCTGAAGGCCGTCCTTCTCGGTGTAGGTGTAGTAGTTGCCCTCACGCTTGAAGGAGCCGTAAACGCCGCCGGGCTGCGTGTAGTATTGGTCCGTGTATTCCTCTTGAGTGAACTCATGGTGCATCCCGTCGGCGGTGTGCCACGTGGCCTTCTCCGTATCCGGATCGAACGGGTATTCGACGGCTTCGAATGTGAGGTAGTCGCTGTAGGTGTGCGTCCACCCGACGCCGAGGCCGACGTCTTTCAGCGCTCCCTTGAACGGGCTGTTGTCACCATTTTCATGGGCGACTGTCGCCGTGCCATCGTCCAGGCGGGATTCGTAGTGGCGCGCGAAGACAAGGGGGATGCCGACGTTGGGGATGGAGATGTCCTGCTCGTCGTGATACATGCCGCCGGTGAGGAAGTTCACGGGGTCGGCGCCGCGCTCACCGAGGTTCGATGCGACGGAGTTGATCGGCCGAGCGATGACCGGCGGATTGCCGCCATACCCGCCACTGATGGGCGGTTCGTTCAACCTCTTGATGATGTAGCCATTGGGCTCGCCGGACTTCTCCTGAAACCAAACCGCGCCGGTCCAACCGCCGACGGTAACAAGCTTGCTTGGCCCTTTGACGGTAAAGCCCTGGTTCAACGCGCCTTCAATCGCGGTGCGCGCGTCGCTTGCCCAGTTTTCAGGATCGGTGGTGAACTGCTGGTCGAGATTTGCCAGCGTGATCGATTGCAGCGGGCTCGTCGAGAGCTGCATCCCTTTGACGGTTGAAACGGACTCGACGTTGAGTAACCCCTCGAGCAGGGTGTGCTCTAACGCCGAATTGTTCCAGCCCATGAGATCGAAAACGTCATCGGTGGATGCCGATGCCGCGGCGGTAACCGCCACCAAGCCTACTGAGGCGTTCGGATTATCCGTACTGATGTTCTCCGAGACGATGGGATTGTGAAGCGTCCAGCGGGGATCATTGCTCGTTGCAGGTACGGAAAGGCTCGCATCGCCCGTCATAATCCCCGAGTGGACGGCAGCGCGGACCGCAATCGTGCGAGTGAGACCGGCGATCCCGCTCATCTCCTTGTCGATGTCATAGAAGTATTTCATTCCCGCCATTCCCAGGAGTTTGTCCTGGTAATCGCGGACGATTGGGGTGTCGCTTGATGCGATGTCGTTCAGCTCGGCCTGAAGCCCCATCAACGTCTGTTCCGTCCACTGCCGTGCACCGAGTCCGACCGCCAGCGGCTGTGCCGCATTCCGCTTGTATTCAAATCTCTTGATGTCCGCGGAGGAAGTCGTGGTGGTTTCGCCCGCGTCATAGTGGTCGATCTGAAGGATGACTTTTCCATCGCTCTGTGAGATCGATGCTCCGGTCACTTCGGGTACGCCGCCGATACGGAGTTCCGGCGTGACGTTGGTCCCAGACGTGTCGCTATCGCTGATCGTGATCGTCTTCAGCCCATCTCCGGCGGTCGTGAGCGTCCGATGGAAAAGCACCCCTCCCTTGCGAAGTTTCAGGACACCCGGCTCGTCAAGGGTTGTCTGAAGATCCGCGGATGCAAACGGCGTATCAGACACGAAAACATGAAAATTGTTGAGACGACTGGCTGCGCCGTCTCCCCGGTTCCACACTTCGATGCGATCGATTTGCTTGATCTCGCCGAGATTGACCCACCAGTAAGGATTGCGCAAAGAACCTGTGTGAGTTACGGAGTTGTCGGCGTAGATGCCAGAGGTGTTACCATCGACAGCGCGTCCCGCTACGCCACCAAATGCCGTGTTGGATTGGCCCGCTTCCATGCCCACTGCCACATTGGCCCCGTCCGAGAAGACCTTCACCTCGGCCAGAGACAGATGTTCCGTGCCAGCGAGTTGAATGCGAACGTACTGGCCGGTGCGGTTGACTTGCTCGTCAAAGACCTTGCCCTCTCCTGCGGGCTTGTCTTCGATCAGCGAAACTCGAACGCGGTGCAGTTTGTCGTCGGGCACATGGTCGGCTATGCCGTCCAGTCCCGTCGTATTCGGATCGTCGTGGACGACGTACGTTGTCGCGGGGAGATCGGGAAGGGCATTGAGTCTTTTGGCAATGATCGGCCCGTCGTACGGCACGTCGCTCAGTCCCACGCCATCGAGCCCATCGTCGCGGAGTTTGTCAATGATCTGCTTCTCGTAATACTCGTACGGCGTCTCTCGGCGAACCTGCGAAAGGAAATCGCTCGCGTCGAACTCGACCCCCACGTTCAGACCCGCTTCCGATCGATCTTTGAACTTGAACGATGGATCAAGATTGACCCAATCGCCGTTCACGAGTGACCGAACCCAGGTGTGGTCGAAAGTGAAGCTGCTACCAGCGTCAACGGCGTTCAGCCTCGCCAGATCGAGTACGTCCCACGCTGCTTCTGCATCGGTCGAGCCGTCGCCGTTCACGATGCCCAGCCACTGCTTGACGTCGTCCTTGGGTAGCGTGACTCGGCCCCAGACGTACTTCGAGGTGAATCCGCCGTTCCGTAGGCGATCCACCAGCAACGTCGCCTGATCCCACGCGTTCCCCGCCTTCGTCTGCTCCGTCGCGACCGGGCCCTTCATGACGCCGGCGTACGGCTCGTATTCGATCGTGTTGTAGACGCTCTCGAAGACGTCGAGGAACTTCCGCGTCGTCGGGTCGACGCTGAAGAACAGCCGCTGCTCGAAGGATTCGAGCGCAAAGAGCGGCGAGATCGTTTGGCGGGACGTCGATCGCTTCGAACGCCCACCGCTCTTATCTGCCTGTTTGCGATCCGCGGGATTGTTGCTACCGGCCATGCGACGCGTCCTTTCGTCTTGCGGCTGCGTAGGAGTTTTTGGATGGCTCGAATCACATCGGCAATCGTGCGCCGATCTCATCAGTATTATTGGACGGTCTGCTCAGGAGGCCGCGGGCGCTGGCCGCGCGGAAGGAAGTGAGTGGTGGGGTCGCACGTCCACGCCCAAATAGTCGTTGCAACAACTATCGAGGCGCATGCGGTGCGTGCAGGAGATGACGAGAGCGGTGTCCGTTCAGTAGTTGATCCCCGCAGCCGGCCCGAGATCGATCTCCTCGGATCTCCCGGTTAGATCGCGCGTTCTGCCACTATCTTTACTGCGTTGAACTTCAAATAACCAAGGAAACTGTGGTGTCTGAAGGGTTCCGAACAGTTTGAACACTAGTTCTGGTTAATCCCTCTAAAGAGAGAGCAAAACGCTCATAGCGGATTGGCGTTCAGACCGTTCGGAACCCCTCAGCCTCACACAAGTCGGCTGCCCGGCACCCTATCTAGATCGCGTTAGGCCAAGGACATCACAGACGGCACGGCCCTCAATCCTTCGCCGTCTTGTCTCACAAATCGTGGTCTTATCGGAGCTTGCAGAGATACGGGGTGGCCGAGCACCCGCGTAGCGGGTACACTATATAAGGCGGGTACGCATTTCCCTCGAACAGGATAGTACGATTTCGCGGCCACAATGCAAGTTAAAAATTAGAATTTTTCTGGAGGGTCAGGAATGGCGGCAGCAGAGGTCTCTTTCCCCACGGTCGGCCGAATCGCGGAGCAGTTCGACGTTTCGGTGCATCAGGTGCTTCATGTCATCCGCACGCGACGTATCGAGCCGGTCGGGCGGGCGGGCGTCGCCCACGTCTACAGCGATCCGGCTGTGAAGAGGATCGGTGACGAGCTTCGCGGCATTGCCGAACGTCGTGCCCTTCGCACGCCGTCACCAGCGGCGTGATCTGCATTCCATCATCGCTGAACTTGCCCGCCGGCAAGAACACCGCGTCACCGAGGGCGAGTAAAGCCAACGCTGCCGCCATTGTGCCCGCTGCGAAACTAAGACGCGGCGGGAAGAGGAATGGCCATTGTCTCAGATTGATTTTCAAAAGCTCCTCGACAGCTACCAATCGAACTGCTGGCCCGCGATGGTCGCGGAACTCGCCAAGGAACTCGGCGTGTCGCCCGCATCGTTGAACGCGCAGGGCGTCGGCTTTGCCCCAGTCGTCCCCACAAAGAAGGGAAAAAACTTCAAGGGTCATTGGACCTTTGCGGAGAGAGATAGCAATGGCACCGTTGTTGGCCTGAGCCTCCGTGGTCGCGATGGCTTCAAGATGATGTATCCTGGCTCGGAGCACGGGCTGTTCTACATCTTGAACCCGGAGCGCGAACGTGCAGGCGGCGGCTACCACGCCGGCCCTCAGAATTGGACCCGCGTCGGCGACGCCGGTGTGCCTTGTGCCGTTTGCGGCAAACCTGATGGCTGCGTTCATTCGTCGGAAGACCCGACTGATCCGAAGGCAGTCCTCTGCATCCGCGTACGTCAAGGCTCGGTCAAGACGATCAGCAAAGGATCTCTTCCAAGCTACCTTCACATCCGCAAAGCGGCGGGCCGCATAAGCTGTGCGGGCGTCTCACCGCTCGCCGACAACAGCGGGCCGGTGCTGATCGTTGAAGGTGCATCCGATTGTCTGGCCGCATTTGACCTTGGCTTTGACGCTGTAGGTCGCCCCTCGAATCTCGCTTGTTTGCCGGAACTCTGTGATCTCATCCGGGGTCGCGAGGTCATTATCGTTGGTGAGAACGATCGCAAGTGGAGCGAGGCCGCTCAAAAGTATCTTGAGCCCGGCCGCGATGGAATGACTGCTGCTTTTCAGGCGGTCCGCGGCGCCGCGAAGTCGGCGTCGATGCTCATGCCGCCCTCGCAGTGGAAGGATTTTCGGGGGTGGAAGGTCAACGCGAATCTCACTCGCGAGCAATTCCTAACCTACGCCACATCGCATAAGAAAGCCGAACCCGTCGCGTCCGATCAGCCAACGCCGGAACAGGTCGCGTCGTTCTGCTCTGACATCGGCAATGCGAAGCGGATGGTGCGTCGTCACGGTGACAAGCTCCGCTACTCGCCTGCCAGCGGGCAGTACCTCGCGTGGTCGGGCGTCCGGTGGGAACCCGATGAAGTCGGCAAAGCAACCGGTCTCGCGAAGGAAATGGTGCTCAGCATTTTGGCTGAGGCTCGCGAGGCGACCGACGATCTCGCCCGCACGAATCTCGCCAAATGGGCGTTGCACAGCCAGCGGCGTGAGCGGGTAAACGCCGCGTTGGCGTTGGCACAGGACGAACTAGCCGTCATTGCCGCACAACTCGACGCCGATCCGTTCTTGTTCAACGTCTTGAATGGCACGCTCGATCTTCGTACCGGAACGCTTCGGCCACACCGCCGCGAAGACCTCATCAGCAAACTCGCCCCGGTGACATACGACCGCGAGGCGAAATGTCCGCTGTTCAATGCCTTCCTCGCACGCATCTTCAAAACGCAGCCCGGCCTTATCAACTACATGCAGGCTGTCATGGGGTACTCCATGACAGGGAAGGTCACTGAGCAGGTGTTGTTCTTCCCGTACGGCGTTGGCGGCAACGGCAAGTCGGTGCTCCTGGACCTGATGCTATTTATCTTCGGAAGCTACGGTACGAAGGCCGCTCAAGATCTTCTCATGTCGAAGGACGGCCAGACACACCCGGCCGACGTAGCTGACTTGATGGGAAAGAGATTGGTGATTGCGTCCGAAACGAAGGTCGGGCAGCGGTTCGATGACGGCAAACTGAAAAGCCTGATCGGCGAGCAGATCATCAAAGCCCGCTTCATGCGGCAGAACTTTTTTAGCTTTGACGCAACGTTCAAGCTCTTCCTACTCAGTAACAACAAGCCCGCCGTTCGCGGCACCGACCACGGCTTTTGGCGTCGGATTCGTTTGATCCCGTTTTTGGAGGTAATCGATGAGTCAGAGAAAGACCCAGAGTTACTGGACAAGCTGAAGGCTGAAGCGAGCGGCATCTTGAATTGGTTGGTCGCCGGTGCCCTTCACTGGCACCGCGAGGGTCTACCGATCCCACCGGAAGTATCCGATGCTACGCGATCCTACCGCGAGGAGAACGACACCATCGGACGCTTCCTTGACGAGTCATGCCTTGCGGCGGCGAACGCCGTGACGCCCGCCGGAATGATCTACGACGCATACCGGCGATGGTGTCAGGAATCGGGCGAGTACGCGGAGAGTCAGACCCGCCTTGGGCTGACGCTCGGCAACAGGGGGTTTGCGAAAGCCCGCGACAGCAAGACGGGCCGCTATTTGTGGCGAGGGCTGAGCCTGCGTGATTCAGTCGGATCGAGGGACGGGAGAAGCCGCGTCACCTACGGCTGATCGTATCCGCGCGCAGTGCCTTTCCATCATTTACAACAGGGAGCGAAGGAATGAAGCAACGTCGTCTTGGGCTTTTACCCGCTGAGCATCGCATGGCCGCTGGCCTCCTCTCGCGAGTGACGAGTGGGTTGCGAGGGGTTCAGCAGATGGTGAGCGGGAAGTATTCCCGGTCGGCCCCGATGCACAAGAAGCTCGAAGACTCCCTGACGAGCGTGCTGGCCGTTCGGCTGGAGCTTGAAACAGATGCCCGCACGATGCACCCGGCCGAAAACATCACATACCCTGTCGATGCCCCCCGGGTAAGTGCCGCGACGCTATCGCACGCCCTCGCGGGCAGCAGCGAGAACATCGAAATCGACTGAAGCGGCGAGACGTTTACACGAATCAACAAACCTTTTGGAGATCGGAATGAGCCTCGTGACCACAAGCAGAATGCCCCGTGAAAAGAATCAAGGTCCGACCCCGCGACTTAACGCAGACCAACATCGGTACGTCGCGGCTCGACTGCGTGAAGTGCGGAATCGATTGGGGGCCATTGACCTAGCCGTCTCGGACGGGCAGATGGATCGCGACGCGATTGACGAGAACGTGAAGACGCTGACCTACGGCGTCGCTCGCTTTCAGCGGCTGATGAACGAGGTATTTGAATACAACTTCCCCGAGGAGTCCTTCAGCTATTTCGGTCCCGTCCCCCTCGACGGTGATCCGTTCATCGAAGACGACGGCGGCACCGATTACTTCGTCGCGATGGAGCGGCTGAGCGAGGTCAATCCCAATCCCTCAATTCAAGAGGTCGGCGATACATCCGCCGTCTCGTTCCTGCACACCATTGGCGGTGCTCTGCGTCGGCTATTCCGGTGCCTGATCTCTGCCGTGAGGGCCGCGGCTGCGTGATCGGCCGCAATTAAACAGAGGGAGAAAAAGCGATGGGCAAGTTCACTCCACCGCCGGAGGCGATTCAACTCGCGGATGTTCCCAAGTACGTCCGCTGGAAAACGGGAGAAGGCGTCACGCGGATGACCGTCTACAACTGGTGCAACAAGGGCGTCAACGGCGTGAAGCTGAAAACCGACGTGGGCCGGATGACGCCGCAAGGTCCGCTGTTTCAGAAGTTCACAACGCGGGAATGGCTCGATCAATTCCTCGCTCAAGCAAACTGAAGACAGCTCGAAACGAAACAGACTGATTGTGATCCCGAGAGACCAGACAGGACTTTCAAGTGCCCGATATATTTGACGAGTTGGAAGAACAGACCCGGCGTGTGCCGGCTCGCCCGCCAGTGCGGATTGAGATCGGCAAGCGGACGCCCCGCACGGTGCAAGGGGGGTTCCTCACAGACGATCAGATGGCCGCGGCGTCCACCCGGCAATCGACGTTCATCTCCGAAGAGCAGATGGGCCGCTTTCGCGTCATCGCAGATGGCGATGCACCAGCCTCGCGATTCCGCGTCATCGCAGACGGCGACGCCTCGGCTCAAGCTGCCGATCCGTACGCGGCATTTCCCAACGCCCCGCGCCAAGCCGCGACGCCGCGAATCAACCGTAGTGATGCTCTCGGTGTGATCCAGCGGGTTCGGGCCAAGTACCCGCAGTACGGGGACATGGACGACCGCACCTTAGCGGCTCGTCTCGCGGCCAAGTACCCGGAATACGCCGACGTTGCTCAAGCCTTCGCCGATCCGCAGGGCGACATCTTCGATCAAATCGGGAATGAATGGGACTCGATCTCTCGGCCCGCGACAGAGTGGGATTCGATTTCCAGAGCCGAGGTCGCCGGCGGTCCTGTTCCGCCGGTGCGTGATGAATTGGCTGCGGGTATTCAACGCTTCGCACAGGCCAATCCGAACATCCCGGTTGAGGTCACGGATGAACCGTCGCCCACGGCGGGCATGTTTGCCCCGCAGAATCTCCCCGCCCCAACCAATGCCGAGGCGTTGCGGCATCTCGCCATCCTCCGCACGCCACAGCCAGCGTTGCCCGAGGTCGTGCCGATGCGATCGCCGGAGCAGATCGAACGTGCCGCGTCGGCTGCCGCCGTGCAGGCTGTCCCACGTCCGCTCCGTCCGCTCGTCGGCGGGTTGGCACAGAGCGGCCTCACGTCCGCATCGCTGTTGATGCGTCCGCTCGATGCACTCGGGGTGACGGACGGTGCCGCCGACGCCATGCAACGCGACGCGGCGTCGTTCACGCAGGGACAAGCGGACATCGGCGATTCCCACCTGGAGCAGTTGGCAACGGGTGCCGTTCGCTCTGTCGCCGACGTGCTCACGCTCGGCAAGCTGATCCCCGGCGGCGGCAAGGTTGGATCGGGTCGTGTGGGTGCCGCTGCCACGCGGCTCAACGAAGCACGCGGGGCCATCATCGGCCTCACGTCGAAGTCGATCAACGACGCGATTACGGAAGGCCGTCAGGCGGGTCTGAGCGGCTCGGAACTCGCCGGGTACGCGACCCTTCAGGGCGGCATGGAAGGTTTGATCATGTCGGCCTTCCAACTCGCCGGATTCGGCGGTGTGGAGAACCTCGCGGTGTCGAAAAGCGTGGTGAAGGGCGTCGTGCCGTTCCTGAAGCAACTCGGTGTCTCGTCGCTCCAAGAACTGCCGGAGGAAGTGCTGACCACGATCGGGCAGCAGGTTCATAAGCAAATCGCGGGCGTCGATCCGCAGGCGATCGACACGCTGCCGCAGGCGATCGGTGACACGGTGATTCAAACGTTGATGACGGTCGGACTGGCTGAATCTGTCCGTCATGTCGCGTCGCCCGCCGCCCCGCAGTCGCATGCGAATGAACCAGCGGCTCAGGAGATCGCATCCGGCTTGACGGGGACGACTGCGGGCGGGGATGAAAGTGCTGCTGATATCAGTGGCGTCGCCGTCAATCCGACGCAGATCGTCCCGATTCCTAACGTTGCCGCCGCTGCCGAAGCCCCCGTCGCAAACGAGATCGTCGCCGAGCGTCCTGAGATACCGGCTGACCTGATAAAGCGGGACTTGCTGAAGTGGGGCCGGGACAACGGCTACGACGTTGCCGGACTGGAGAGCAAAGGCCGCAAGATCATCATGGAGCGACTCGATGAGCAGCGGTTACAGACCGCCGCTCAGCGGGTCATGGGCGTGCAGCGTGCCGAGAACGTCCGTGCCATCGCGGAGCAACGCCAGCTTCCGGCCGAGGGTCATTCATGGGATGCCGGCCAGCTTCGCCGGTTCGCTCGTGAGAACGGTTACGAGGTCGATGAGCGTCGCGTGAAGATCGCGGTGGAGCGTGGTGAGAAGCCCCGTGACGCCGTGCGTCAGCAGATCGAAGCTCAATACGCGTTGCCGAAGGGTGAAGGGCCAGCGGGCGAGGTTCCGCAGCCGACGCTTCCGGTAGCTGTTGAGCGGCCGTCTTCGCCATCGCCTTCGTTGTTGTCTTCGTCAGCGTCACCATCGTCGCCGTCCGCCGTTCTCCCCGAGCTACCCGCATACTCGCGAACGTGGTCGCACAAGCAGATGAAGTATTGGGCGGTGCAGAACGGCTACCGCGTCGATGGCACCGACGGTCTGTTCTCGCTACGCACGTCCATCGCCAAGCAGCGATCGGCTGCCGTCAAAGCTGCTCGTCTTCAGCAGCTTCCCGCTGCTCCGACCGTCACGCCCGAGCCGGCGAGCACGGCGGAGGCGGTCGTGCTGCCCGAGCCGCCGGCCGATAGCGGATCGTGGCCCTTCGCGAAGAAAATGCGGTGGGCCGTCGAGAACGGCTACGACGTGGAGGGCATCGAGGGTCGGGTGAAGCTCAACGCCGCCATCGCGAAGCAGCGGACAGATGCTCGCTCCGCGTCGTCGCGTCCCGATGCCGACCGCCCCGAGGCGAAGACGCCGCAGCAACAGGAGCGGAAGACGCCGCGAACGACTCCAACCCGCATCACTGATCCGAAGACGCCGGAGCATCGTCGCATCGCGGAACTTGAATCGCAGGTGGACGCTCTCGATCGAGAGGTCAACACCGACAAGCTCACCGGAGGGTTAAACCGCCGTGCGTTCGAAGCCACGTACCAAAAACTGACGCAGCGGGCCGACAAGACGGGCAGGGTGTTCACCGTCATCATCTTCGACGCCGCCAACCTGAAGTCGGTCAACGACAAGCTCGGGCAGACGAAGGGCGACGAGTACCTGAAGCGTGCCATGGAGACCATCAATCAGAGCATTCGCGGCTCGTCTGCGGAGCGGTTGGGTGATGCGTCCATGAACGGCTTCCGCTACGGCGGCGACGAATACGCCGTCACGTTGCCCGACACTGACGAAGCGGGTGCCCGTGTCGTGCGTGATCGTATCGAAAAGGTATTCGGGCGGGAGAAGATCGCCGAGGGCGTGTCGGCGTTCATCGTCGGCGACGTGGTGAGCTACAAGCCCGGCAGTGGCGAGTCGTTCGACTCGATCAAGGACCGTGGCAACGAACTGATGAGGACCCGCAAGGCGGCGATGAAGTCCGCAGCGGGGGAGGCCCTCACCCGATCGGATGCCGAGGCGGCAATCAAGCGTGCCGCCGCGACGGCGAAGATAGCTCGTGCATCCGCGAAGGAAGCGACGCCGATCCCCGGTGAGGAGACGTCGCGATGGTTGCCGCGTGATCTTCAGGACATCCTCACGCCAATCGCCAGCCGCATCCGTGACATCAGCCCTCGCGTGTTCGGTCGCCTGATCCAGTACGACCTCGCTGCCCATCGTTTGGCGGGCCACTACAAGGGCGGCGTCCACTCCTTCAGCACTTCCGTTCACGATGAGTTTGGCAAGGAGGGCACGCCCAAGCATGAAGCGCTTAAACTCGCGTGGCTGAACGGCGATATCGAGGGCATCAAGCAAATGCTCCCCGAGCGTTCGCGGGATAGCTTCACTCTCGCCCGCGAGATCATCAAGAAACTGCACAAGGATCAGACCGATGCGAGCGTGAAGGTTGGCTATCTCGAAAACTACCTGCCGCGTCGCGTGATCGACGCGAAGGGGTTGAGGGAATCGCTCGGCAACGATGACAAGGGCATCTTCGATGAAGCTTACGCCCGTGCCACGAGCATCAAAGGTGTTCCCCTCACGGCGGAGGAACGCAACCAAATCGCGTCCGATGTCGTCGCCGGGTACGGCCCCCGCAAACCCGGCAAGTACCGGTCCCGCTCACGGCCGTGAGCGGTCGCTTGATAGCGTGACGCCAGAGCAGGCGAAGTTCTACGACGACCCGATTCCTTCCCTGCTCGGCTACATCGACGCCGCCGCGAAAGCGACGGAGCGGGCGAAGTTCTTAGGGCGTGGCGATGATCCCGCCATGCTCGATGAATCCATCGGCAAGGTCATCGCCGAGACTGATCCCCGTCTGAACGCGGAAGAACAAGCGGAACTGAAGGTGTTGCTTCAAACCCGCTTGACCGCCGAATTGCTGCACATGCCGACGTGGGCGACGACGACGAAGAAACTGATCTATGCCACGACGATCACTCGCCTCGCGTCGGGCGTCAGCCAGTTGACGGACGTGGCAACGGCGGGCTGGCGGTTCGGCGTCCGCAACGCCGCGAAGGGGCTGAAGGATGCCCTACACATTACGCCGGGTGAGGGCCGGATCGTCCTGCACATGCTCGGCTTCGACCACATGGGGCAGGAGTTCGTCAACCCGGATAGGTTCCGGCAGGCCGTCGGAACGCTCGAAAAGCTGAAAGCGTCCCCCGGCACGGCGTTGGACGTCGGCACGAAGTACAACCTCTTTCAGAAGATCGACGTGCTGATGAAGGAAACGCAGGTCAATGCCGCCCTTCACTACATGGGAGACGCCGCAGCCGATCCCGCGTCCGAGACGTTCCGTCGCCTGCAACGCGACTGGCAACCCGTGCTCGGTGAGCAGCGATTCGACGCGGCGATGGAGGCGTTGCGAGAGAAGAACGTCTGGAATGATGACGTGCAACTACTCGCCTTCGCCCACCTGACCGAGATGCAGCCCGTGACGCTCAGCAACATGCCCGCGATGTACCTGCGGATGCAGAAGGGGCGGTTGTTCTACACGCTGCACACGTACCAGCTTCAGCAACTCGACCACATTCGCCGCCAGATCATTCGTCGCCTGAAGACGCCGGGCCAGCGACGCGAAGGCTTGGAATATCTCGCCGGGCTACTCGCGTTCGGACTGCTCGCGGGTCTCGGTCGCGACCTGTTGAAAGACCTCATCAACGGGAAAGACCTCACCCACAAGTCGTTCGCGGAGCGATCGGGTGAAGCGGCCCTTGGCCTCTTCGGGCTCAACCGCTACGTCGCTCTGCGGTTCGCGACGAATCCGCTGGAGACGGTCGCGGAGTCGTTCTTCATCCCGCCGATGACGCAGTTCGACGCCCTCGCTAAGGACGTGATGAGCATGGGCGACGACCGGGGTTTCGAGAGTCCCCGGATGCTCCCGCTCGTGGGCGACCTGATTTACTTCTGGTCGCCGTGGGGCAAGGGCCGGACGCTGAACGCCGAAGAGGCGAAACGGATCTACCGCGAGCGTCTGCGTGATCTCCGGCGTGAAGCGTACCTCGCCCGGCAAGAGGGCGATCACGCGACGGCCCGTGACATGCTCAAGCTCTACAACGAACGTCGCACGGAAGGTCCGGGGGATGGCCGCAAGGAAGCGTTGACGTTTGACGATCTCCGCTATCCACCGCCGAGCGGCGAGACTCGCGAAGCTGCCAAGGCTGCGAGAGCGGAAGCGGCCGAAGCTCTCCGTCATGGCGACGAGCAGGCCGCTCGTGATGCCTTGCGAGAGGTCAACACGACTCGTCACAACCCGATCGAACTCGATGACGTGACGAGGGAGGACGACGACTAATAAGATCGCCCCGACGTTGGCAGGAGAGACCGGCAGGGAGAGAAGTGGGAGGTCGTTCAGATGTTAGATCAGCATCCGTATCCGATGTCTTCGAGCACGCCCGATGTCGCCGAGCTTCGACCGCTTCTGCTGACGCCAAGGGAGGCGGCGAAAGCGTTGCGGTTGTCCGAGAGAACACTCGCGAGGTACACCGCTGATGGCGAGATTCCCGTTGTGCGAATCGGCCGCAGCGTGCGTTACGACCCTCGCAGCTTATCGCAGTGGATCGATCGAAGTCAGTTTGTTCCTGCGATTGAACGCGAAGCCTTTGAATTGGCCGCTGCATTCTGATTGTCTGTGGCATACTCGCAGTGGAGGGAGACTCGATGGCGACGATCGGTAACGACCCCAACGGGCGTAAGCGAATTCTGTTCGTGGCCGGCGACGGCAAGCGGCGAACGATCCGACTCGGCAAGGCGACACAGCGGCAGGCCGAAGGCTTCAAGGTGAAGGTTGAAGCCCTGATCGGTGCAAGCCTGAGCGGAAGCATAGACGACGAAGTTTCCCGCTGGCTCGCCAGCCGCGATGACAAGACCTACGCACGTCTCGCGGCCGTGGGTCTCGTACGTCCTCGTGTGACTACGGGTGCCGAACTCGGGGCTTTCTTCGACACGTTCACCAAAAGCCGCCCGACGGTGAAGCCCGGCACTCTGCTGAACGAGAAGCAGCTACGCGATTGGCTGGTGAAGTTTTTCGGCGAGACCCGCGACCTCCGCACCATCGGCCCCGCCGACGCGGAGAACTTCCGCACGTTCATGGACGAACAGGGACTAGGAGACAACACGATTCGTCGGCATATCGGCCGAGCACGCCAGTTGTTCAAGGCCGCAATTCGGCGGGGACTGATACGGGGTGCGAATCCTTTTGACGGTCTGTCCGGGACGGTAAAGGGTGACATGTCCCGGTTGTTCTTTGTCACGCGAGAAGTGGCGACGAAGGTGATCGACGCCTGCCCTGATGCCCAGTGGAAGCTGCTCTTCGCCCTGTGCCGCTACGGCGGTCTGCGGTGCCCCTCTGAACCGCTGGCGTTGAAGTGGTCTGATGTCGATTGGGAGCATAACCGCCTCCGCGTGCCGTCGCCGAAGACGGAGCATATCAAGGGGAAAGAGTGCCGGATCATCCCGCTCTTCCCTGAACTTCGCCCATTGCTGCTGGAGGTCTTCGAGCAGGCCGAGGAAGGGACGGAGTACGTCATCACTCGCTACCGCGACCGCAACTGCAACCTCCGCACGCAGCTTGAGCGAATCATCCGCGACAAGGCGAAGCTGGTCCCGTGGCCGAAGCCCTTCCAGAATCTGCGGTCCACCCGAGAGACGGAGCTTGCAGAGGTCTACCCCATTCACGTCGTCTGTGCGTGGATAGGCAACAGCGAGGCCGTCGCCAAGAGGCACTACCTTCAGATCACTGATGCCCATTTCCTGAAGGCGTCCTCTCCAATCTCACCGCCGTCTCCAATCTCACCGGCATCTCCGACCGCTACGCCATCTCCAACCTGCGAAGGAAAAGCGGCACAGAATCCGGCACAGTCAGCAGCAGCCCCAAGCTGCCACGAGCCGACAACGACCGGTGCCAGTGTTGAGAATAGGCCGAAAAGTCAGGAGTTGGCACTTGCCGGCAGTTCAGGACAGGACGGAAAGTACCCGCGACAGGATTCGAACCTGTGACCTCCGGTTTAGGAAACCAGCGCTCTATCCAACTGAGCTACGCGGGCGACGCGCCTGCGGCGAGCAAGTCCCATGGCGGCGACGCGCCAGCGGATTGTAGCAGGTCACGGCGGATTTGGCCTGTCGGGGTGCGTGGCGCGCAGTAGCTCGTCGAGCACGTCACGCTGGGTGACGATTCCCTCGACGCCGCCGTACTCGTCGACGAGGAAGACCATTTCCGTCCGCTTGTCGTGGAAGACTTCAATCAGCCGGTCGAGCGTGATGCGTTCGGGGACGAAGACGGTCGGGAGCGCGAGGAGGGTGAGGACGGTCGTATCGCCGCCGGCGTAGAAGGCGGTGAGCAGCTCGCGCGTGCGGATGACGCCCACGACGCGGTCCATCCCGCCGTCGCACAGCGGGACGCGGCTGTGCAGGTGCTGCTCGACGATGCGGATGTTCTCCTCCATCGATCGCTGCATGTCGACGTACGCGACGCGCGTGCGCGGGACCATGATCTCGTTGGCGCGGCGCTTGCCGATCGTCAGCGCGTTGAGGATGAGCGACTGCTCGCGCGGCGTGACGACGCCGTCCGCCACCGCCTGGTTGGCGAGCAGCCGCAGCTCGTCGGCGGTCACGCCGCCTTCCTCGAACTCCTCGACCCTGCCCAGCCCGAGGGGGCGCGTGATAAGGTTCGCCATCGTGTTCATCACCCATACGAGCGGAAAGATCGCCCGCTGGATCGCCAGCACCGGCGCCGCCGTCGCCGCGGCGGCGTGCTCGACGTATCGGAGCGTCAGCGCCTTGGGCAGCAGCTCGCTGAAGACGACGGTCAGCAGCGTCACGAGGATGAAGCTGAGCACCGTCGAGACGGCTGTCATCAGGCGCGGCGACAGCTCGATGATCGGCCCGAACGCGCGGTGCAGCACCGCCGACATCGCGGGCTCACCGATCCAGCCGAGCATCAGGTTGGTCATCGTGATGCAGACCTGGATGGCGCCGATGGCGCTGGTCGGGTCCTCCTTCAATCGCTCCATGGCGCTCGCGGCGCGGGTCCGCCCGCGCTGGCGCAGCGCCGCAATGGTGGCAGGACGCGCCGCGACCACCGCGTATTCGCTGATGACGAAAAATGCGTTGACTGCGATGAGGAACGGGACCGACGCCAGTGACCAGCCGAGCGACACGAGCGGAACGGTAACGACTCCGTCGCGGCGATCAACCACGACGGGCTCGACCGGGAATCGACGGATCGCAACCCGTTGGCTTGTCCCGAGTTGGCAGGTACACTTCCCCACGCTGGAGGCCCCGGCGGAGCCGGCGTTCGACGTAGTTCACACGGCACGGTAACACGAGGAGCTTTCGGATGATTCGCCGACTCGCCTGCGCAGCCGTCTGTCTGGTGGCATTTTCGATCGTGCGGGCAGAGGAGAGCGCGACCACCGCGCCCTCCACCACCCCGGTCATCCCGACCTTGCCGAGCACGCTGGGGCCGCTCGGCGCGGTCATCCTCTTTGACGGCAGCAACACCGACGCGTGGACCACGAAGGAGGGCGGCAAACCCTGCCCGTGGAAGATCGTCGACGAAGCCGACGCGATGGAGGTCGTGGCGCGGAGCGGCGACATCATCAGCAAGCAGGAGTTCGAGGACTTTCAGCTCCACGTGGAATTCTGGCTTCCGAAGAACCCGCCTGAAGTGAAGGGCCAGGCGCGCTCGAACAGCGGCGTGTACCTGCAGCGCCGCTACGAGATCCAGATCCTGGACTCCTACGGCCAGGACGCGAAGAAGGACGGCTGCGGCGCGATCTACAACCGCAAGAAGCCCAAGGAGAACGCCTGCACGCCGCCGGAGACGTGGCAGGCGTATGACATCACCTATAAGGCCGCGAAGTTTGACGAGGATGGGAAGAAGACGAGCAACGCGCGCGTGACGGTGATCCACAACGGCGTGACGATCCACCAGGATGCGGAGATCGAAGGCCCGACCGCCGCGGGCCAGCACGAGGAGACGCCGGGCCCCGCGCCGATCCTGCTGCAAGACCACGGCAACCCGGTGCGCTTCCGCAACATCTGGATCCTGCCGATCAAGCCCGAGAAGGCCGCCGGCCCGACCAGTCGCCCGGCGAAGGTGAAGCAGGCGGAGTAATGTGTTCTTCTGCGGAGTACCTCAGGATGACAATTCGATGAGGATGATCCCCGACATGAAAATCACTCGCCATACCCGTGTTGTCGTCGCGTTGCTCGCCCTGATCAGCCTCGCGTCGATGACGCGCGCGGAGGATGCCAAGTCTCCCAAAGCGCAAGTCCTCTTCGACGGCAAGAGCACCGCCGGCTGGAAGCAGTGCGGCCCCGGCTCGTTCGAGGTGAAGGACGGCGCGCTCGTCTCCAAGGGCGGCATGGGACTGTTCTGGCACGAGAAGGAATTGGCCGACTTCGTCCTCACGTTCGAGTGGAACGCGGCCAGCGCCAAGGCCAACAGCGGCGTCTTCGTTCGCTTCCCCGACCCCGGCAACGACCCGTGGAAGGCCGTCAAGCAGGGCTACGAAATCCAGATCCACGACGCCGCCAGGAAGAACCGGACCGGTTCCGTTTACAACGTGGCGGAGGCGACGGCCTTCGCGAGCAAGCCGGCTGGCGAGTGGAACACGTACGAGATCAAGGCGGTCGGCCAGCAGTACACGATCAAGCTGAACGGCACGCTCGTCAACGAGTTCACCGGCAAGCTCGCCGCGCGGGGGTTCATCGGCCTGCAGAACCACGACGACGGCTCGATCGTCAGCTTCCGCAACGTTCAGGTGGTGGAGCTGGCGCCGCAGGCGAAGGGCGAGGCGAAGCCGGCTGAGCCCGCCAAGCCGCAAGCGACGCGACAGGAGCTCGGACGCACGCCCCAAGCGGCCAAAGCCACTTCGAGATAACTCACCAGTCCGCGCCGCGGTGGAGACATGGACGCGAGTTCCTTCTCGACTGCTGGCCCTCCGATCCGTTTCCGGATACAAGCCGTCCACTGCGGTTCGCCGCACCTGTGCGGGGCGCGCGCGCTCAAGGAGACGGTTTCATGTTCGTCCACTGCGTTTACTTCTGGCTCAAGCCCACCGCGCCGGCCGAGGAGCGGCGGTTGCTCTTGAACGACTGCGAGGACATCCTCTCGGAGATCCCCACGGTGCGCCAGATCTGGTCCGGCATGCCCGCCGACCGCCCGCGCGACGTGGTGGACAGCTCCTACGACGTCGGCCTGTGCGTCGTGTTCGACGACGTGAAGGGCCACGACGTCTACCAAACTCACCCGCGGCACGACGACTTCATCAAGCTCCACAAGGAGCACTGGGCGCGCGTGCAGATCTACGACCACTGCCGCGGCGCGGCGCCGCCGCCGCAGTGAGGAGCGTGGCGGAGTAGTGGGGTGGTGGCGTGGTGGAGTGCCACTTCTTTGACCCCGTCACCGACGTCCCTACGATACGGCCATGGCACTCTTCGGCCGGCCCACCGAGCGCGACGAAGCCAAGGCCGCGGCGTACCGCGCGTGGCTCCTGCGCCGTCACCCGTTCGCCATCGCGGCCACCGTGCTCGGCGTCTTCAGCCTCACACACTTTGGCACGCTGATCGTCGACGGCGTCGTGGCGATCGTCCTCGGCGTGCTCGCGTTGCGCCAGCTCGATCGCGCGAACAGCTTCACGCACGTTTCCACGACGGCGGCGGACAACGCTGATCACGCGCCTCCAACCGAAGGCCGCGGCCTGGCATGGCTGGGCATCTCGACGGCGGCGCTGAGCCTCCTCCTCGCGATCTTCCTCGCGTATGGCAGGGGTTGACTCATGGGATGCTTCACCTGGCTGCTCCTGCTGATCGGGTTCGTTTTCGTGATGGTCTCGCTCATCCGTTGGTTTGAGCAGGCGACGGAGGCGGTGGAGCTGGGGTGGTGGAGCAAGGTGTTCGTCCTGCTGGCGATGCCGTTCACCGTGTGGTTTTTCCCCTCGCGCGTGTCAGCCGGAAGGCCAACGCTGCCGCCGCGGCACGAGCCGGTGCGCGGGTTTGGATCGTTGCCGAAGGGGGGGATTGTCGATCCGTCCACAACGATCGAGTCAGGCCCTCACCCCGGCCCTCTCCCTGAGTACGGTTCGACTGCGCTCACCGCAGGCAGGGAGAGGAGGCAGGACGCGCCTCCGCCGGGCACGCCGCCGGAGTTCCTCGTCAAGCCGACCCCGCCGCCGCCGAAGCCGAAGGGCGCGCGACCGTCGGTCGATCCGGAGAAGCTTGCGAAGCTGCGGCAAAAAATGCGCGAGCAGGGAATGCTCGACGACGATAGCGAATGATCTCCTCGCCGCGCGCGTCCAGCGCGTAGACATCCACCCGCGGCGCGATACAGTCCGTGCACTTACTCGCCGATTCCCTTGGGCAAGGAGGCCCCGCGCATGAACTCGCACGTTGATCCACGCGCCGATCGTCCGTCCGCATTCTCACCCGTTGGCCAATCCGGGCTGAACCTACCCGCGAAGGTGATCGTCTCGCTTCGCGCCGGTGCCGTGCTCGCGGTCGCGAACATTCTGTGCGTCGCGATCCTCGCCTGGGCCTATACATCGGCGAAGAGCGATCCGAAGGTGATTTCCGTCACCGGGTCGGCCAAGCGCACGATCCAGTCGGACCTCATCGTGTGGGAAGCGAAGATCTCCATCAACGACCCGGACCTGAAGCACGGGTACGACGAATTGAAAGCCGCCACGGACAAGGCCGTGGTCTTCGTGAAGGCGCGGAAGGTCACGGACGCGGAACTGAACCTTTCCTCGATCTGGACGAAGAAGAACTACGCTCGCGATGAGAAGGGGAACAACACGGACAAGGTCACCAGCTACGACTTGATCCAGACGGTGGAGATCACCTCGACCGACGTGACGAAGGTCTCGGAGATCGCCCGCCGGGCGACCGAGTTGATCAAGGAAGGCGTGATGCTCGAGAGCGCGCCAGCCAAGTACTTGTACACGAAGCTGGCCGACCTGAAGGTGAGCATACTGGCGGAGGCCACGAAGGATGCGACGACGCGCGCCCAGCAGATCGCGGGCAACAGCGGCGCGAAGCTTGGCACGATCCGTGAGGCGCGGATGGGCGTGATGCAGATCAACCCCCTTCACTCCAACGCCGTCAGCGACAGCGGCAACAACGACACGAGCAGCTACGAGAAGGAGATCACGGCGATCGTCAGCGCGCGATTCGGCCTGGAATGATCGCGAGCCGCGGCACTGGGCGGGCGGGTGCTCTTGCTCTGATTGGCCCGCGCTCGTCGGATCGCTAAGATCGGCGGAATGATCCCGATTCTGAATTGGGGCGTCCCCGCCGAGCGCGACGCCGTGGAAGCGTTGCTGAACCGCCTGCGCCTCCGACCCCAGGACGTCATCTCCGGTCACTCGAAGGCCGTCGAAGCGGTCGAGAAAACCCTCGGCGACGTCGCGACGCGCGGCGACGACGCGATCGTCGACTCCTCGCGGCAGTTCGACGATCCGAACTTCAGCAAAGTGCAGATCCGCGTCACGCCGGCGGAGATGCGCGCCGCCGTCGATCACGTCGCGCCGGACGTGATGGCTGCCCTGCGCCGCTCGATCGCGCAGGTGCGCGAGTACCAGTCGCACATCATGCCGACCGCGCCGCAAACGCTGCACCGCCCGGGCGTCGAACTGGGCCTGCGTTTCACCCCGCTCGACAGCGCCGGCCTCTACTTCCCCGGCGGGAAGGCGTCGTACCCGTCGAGCCTGATCATGCTCGCCGTGCCGGCGCAGGTGGCGGGGGTGAAGCGGATCGTGGTCTGCACCCCGCCGAGCAAGTACGGGCGGTCGGACGTCGTGCTGGCGGCGTGTCACGAGCTGGGGCTGGCGGACGTATTCCGCGCCGGTGGCGCCGCCGCGATCGCGGCGATGGCGTTCGGCACGGCGACGATCCCCGCCGTCGACAAGATCGTCGGGCCGGGCAACATGTACGTGCAACTCGCCAAGCGCGCGCTGGCGGGAGCCGTCGGCGTCGACGGATTCCTGGGACCGAGCGAAATTCTCGTTCTTGCCGACGATTCCGGTCACCCCGCTGCGATCGCGGCCGATCTGATCGCGCAGGCGGAGCATGATCCGGGGAGCTGTTACCTGTTGACGACGTCGCCGGAGCTGGCGACGAAGGTGAAGGGTGAGCTCGAGCGGCAGACGGGTGTGCTCGGGCGCTCGGCCGCGATCGAGAAGTCGCTGGCGGAGGTGAGCGCGATCGTGGTCGATCCGTCGATGGAGAAACTGATCGATCTCGCCAACCGATTCGCCGCCGAGCACGTCAACGTGCAGACGCGCGATGACGCGGCGGTGCTCGCCAAGCTGAAGCACGCGGGTGCCGTGTTCCTCGGCGCGTACTCGCCGGTGGCGGCGGGCGATTACGTCGCCGGCCCGAGCCACTGCCTGCCGACGAACACGACGGCGCGGTTCTCCAGCGGCATCAGCGTGTACGAGTTCCTCAAGCGCAGCAGCGTCGTGCGCTACGATGCGAACGGACTGGCCGCGGACGCGGGCGCGATCGTCGCGCTCGCACAGGCCGAGCACTTGGATGGTCACGCCGAAAGCGTGCGCGTCCGCGCGGCGGATTGATTGACATCGTGTCGGAAATGCGTGACGCAAAGATCGCAAAGACGCAAAGATCGCCAAGAATAAAACAGGATTGGTTCTTCTTCTTTGCGATCTTTGCGTCTTTGCGATCTTTGCGTTGCTTGGTCGCGCAGCTCGAGGTCCTTCGCAACCGCAAGTTCGCAATCGCCACTCGCCGCGCGAATGGTTACACTGTTGTGCATGGCTCCGCCGACATTCGTTCGTTCCACGATCCGCGCGATGGAAGGTTACACGCCGGGCGAGCAGCCCGGCGCGGGCGAGCGCGTCGTGAAACTGAACACGAACGAGAACCCGTTCCCGCCCAGCCCCAAGGTGATGCAGGCGATCCGCGACATCGAAGCGGAAATGCTCCGCCGCTATCCGAACCCGACGGCCGAGCCGTTCCGCGTCGCCGCCGCAGACGTGCTTGAGGTTTCGCCGGAGATGATCATCGCCGGCAACGGCAGCGACGACATCCTCTCCGTCGCCGTCCTCACGTTTTGCGGGCCGGGTGACACGCTGGCGTACCCGGACCCGACGTACTCGCTCTACCCCGTGCTGGCCGAGTTGGACGAGGTGAAAACCGTCACCGTGCCGTGGGAGAAAGACTGGGGTTTGCCGACCGATGCGCTGATCGCGACGAAAGCGCGGGCGATTTTTCTGGCGAATCCGAATGCGCCCAGCGGCACGTTCGTCTCGCCGCAGAAGATCGCGGAGCTGGCGGACAACTTCTCGGGCCTCGTGCTCATCGACGAGGCGTACGTCGACTTCGCGGAGGACAACTGCCTGCCGCTGATCCGCAAGCACGAGAACATCGTCGTGACGCGCACGCTGAGCAAGGCGTACTCCCTCGCGGGGCTCCGATTCGGGTTCGCGATCGCGCAGGCTTCGGTTATCAAGGAGATGAACAAGGCGCGCGACAGCTATCCGTGCGACGCGATCTCCGTCGCCGCCGCGACGGCCGCCATCGGGGACCAGGACTACGCGCGCAAGACGTGGGAGCACGTGCGCTCCGAGCGGCAGCGGGTGAGCAGCGAGCTGACGCAGATGGGCTGGACGGTGCTGCCGAGCCAGGCGAACTTCATCCTCGCGCAGACGCCATCGGGGCGCGGGCGCGAGGCGTACCTCGGGCTGAAGCAGCAGGGCATCCTTGTCCGTTTCTTCAACAAGCCGGGGCTGGACGACAAGATCCGCATCACCATCGGCACGAGCCAGGAGAACAACGCGCTGCTCGGCGGGATCAAAGCGCTGACGGCGGCGGAGAAGGCGGCGTGAGCTGATAGCAGAGGCATCTTGCCCGAGCTTTGTCACGAACTCGGGCGAGACGCCCAAGCCACGTTGGTTGCGAGAGGTGATCGCCGTGCCTGACTTGGACGACCCGAGAATCGATCGCATCCGACGCATGGACATCGGCGCGCCGCCGCCATGGCGCGGGCTGGGCCAGGTCGAAGTCGGCGGGTTGCGCGGTGTCGGGTTTGACGCGGCCAGCGAGCTGCTGCTCGTCGAGTCGAGCAGCGGCAAGATCGTATTCGACTGTTCCACCGGCGAGCAGATCGCGCGCGACCCGGACGCGGGCAGCACGTTTGACGAGGAAGTCCGCCTTGAGGCGCACGGCATCGGCCCGCTCGCGGGAAAGATCATCCGCGTCTGCGGCCTGTTCGGCGGCGGGTTGCCGCTCATGACGCTGGACGGCTGGGCGATCGAGCTCGCCCATCACAGTTGGCCGCACGTCGCGAGCCTCGTGCTCGTCCCGAGCGGCGCGTCCGTCTGGGAGCCGGCCCAGGCGCGCAACTGCTCGAAGCTCGCGGAAACCGAGGCGCCGCTCGCCTACGGTTTCTCGCACACTGGGCAATCGCTCATCGTTGCGCACAGTCACACGCTGGAGATCTGGACGCGCGCCTAGATCCATTTCGGATACCGTGGGAATGTCATCCTGAGTCCTCACGTGGCTGCGCCACACCCACGAGTGACGAAGAAAGGCAACCGCGAAGGGCGCAAATGCGCGAAGACCATCGCGAAGAACGGAATGGGATCAGGATGACAGCGCGCCACGAGCTCACCGTGCTGTGGTCAATTTACCGCCCATCGCGTTGCCCGTATCATCTGCCTCATGCCCGACCGGACCGCAGAAATCTCCCGCAAGACGAAGGAAACGAAGATCCGCCTCGCCCTCGACCTCGACGGCACCGGCGTGTGCGACGCCAAGACCGGCGTCGGGTTCTTCGATCACATGCTCGACCTGCTCGCGCGCCACGCGCTGCTCGACCTGACGGTTCACGCCGAAGGGGACCTGGACGTTGACGCGCACCATACGGTGGAGGACGTGGGCATCGTGCTTGGGCAAGCCATCGAAAAGGCGCTGGGCGACAAGCGCGGCATCTACCGCTACGGGTGGGCGATCGTGCCGATGGACGAGAGCCTCGCGCAGGTTGCGATCGATCTATCCGGTCGGCCCGCGTTCGTCTTCAATGCGCCGTTCCGCGGCGCGACGATCGGCCAGTTCCCCGCCGAGCTCGTCGAGGAGTTCTTCAAATCCGTCGCGACCAACGCCAAGTGCAACCTGCACGTGAACGTGCCCTACGGCACGAACAACCACCACATCTCCGAAGCGATCTTCAAGGCAACCGCCAAGGCGCTGCGGCAAGCGGTGAGCATCGATCCGCGGAACGATCAGGTGCCGTCGACGAAGGGTTCGCTCTGAGGTTCCGACACACAGCCCGGCCCATGGGCCGGGCTACGTACTGCGCGCTACGCGTCGTCGGTCGCTTTGCACGTCATCCCGATGGGAGCCAAGGCGACCTGAGGGATCTCGGGGTCGCGCGCGATTCATGGCCCGAGATCCTTCGGCTCGTAAAACTCGCCTCAGGATGACGTATCCCGGACCTGGGGCGGCGGATCAGACCTGATCCATACTACTTCCCGAGTTCGTCGAACGTCCCCACCTCGGGCAGCTTCCCAACCAGCGGCGACGCGTAGTCGATGAACGCCTGCGTGATGTCGTTGCCGTTCTCGATGTAGCTCGCGTCCATGTGCTTCGTTTCCTTCGCGACCGTGGAGAGCGGCGTGAGGAACGTCTCGATCTTGTACTCACCGCCGCCGATGCGGCGCATCGCGACCGAGCCGTTGGATCCCTCGTCCTTGCTGTGGCGCGCGGCCATCTGTCCCACCAGGCGAGCCTCGCGCGCATCGGTCTCGCTCTGCACGGGGAAGCTGCGCTGGACATAGCCGAAGGTGTCGGCGCGGACGCGGAGCTTGGCGCCGAGCCTGGCCTTGATCAGGTCCGCGAGGTAGTCGCCCAGCTCGCCCGAGCCGGAGAGCTGGAGGTTGCCGTGGCTGTCGCGCTCGTGAGTTTCGGCGCGCTTTTCGAACCACGTCTTGCCGTCCGGCGCGGTGATGCCTTCGCTGCACGCGATCAGGCACCGGCCGTGCTTCTTGTACATCGCGTCGACGTCGGCGAGGAATTTGTCCTCGCTGACGGGCGCTTCGGGCACGTAGATGAGGTGCGGCCCATCGTCGTCGCGATGCCGCGCCAGCACCGACGCCGCGGTCAGGAACCCCGCGTGGCGGCCCATGATGATGTCCACCTTGATGCCGGGCAGCGACTTGTTGTCGAAGTTGTCCCCGCGGATCGCGCTGGCGACGAAGCGCGCCGCGCTGCCGTAGCCCGGCGTGTGGTCGTGTACGCGCAGGTCGTTGTCGATCGTCTTGGGGATGTGGAACGTCTGGAGGGGGTAGCCCTCGGCCTTGGCGAGCTCGCTGACGATGCGCGCCGTGTCGGCGGAGTCGTTGCCGCCGATGTAGAAGAAGTAGCGGACGTCGTTCTTGGCGAACGAGCGGAAGATGCGCTCGCAGTACGCCTGGTCCGGCTTGTCGCGCGTGCTGCCCAGGGCGGCGGCGGGGGTCTTGGCGATGCGGGCGAGCAACTCATCGGGGACGTCGTTCAGCTCGATGAACTGCTCGTTGACGATCCCGCGCACGCCGTGGCGGGCGCCGAGGAGCCGGTTGACGTGACCGGCCTTACGCAGTTCTTCGACGACGCCGACGAGCGACTGGTTGATGACCGCGGTGGGCCCGCCCGATTGCCCGATGACCGCGTTTCCACGTGTTTGCTGAGCCATGAAATCCTCGAAAATCGTGCCGTGCGCATCATCCCCCGCGAATCAAGCGGGGCATCATAGGGGATGCGGTGCGGGGATCAACGGAGCCATCACTCCCTCTCCCCGTGAGTCCCAGGGCAATCGCATGTCCGCTCTTCTGTAGGGGCGAACC